>JBCCYD010000325.1:0-7056 GCA_039190385.1 Cyanobacteria bacterium P01_F01_bin.143
AAACATCTTGCTCTGAATATGCTGAGGACTGTTCAGAAAAAACGACAGTCAATCAAAGGATTACGCAAACAAGCTGGGTGGAATGATTCCGTCCTCAAATCCTTACTTTATGCTGCCACAAAAGTGTGAGGTAGCCCTGAATGGTTAATGGTTAATGGCTAATTGCTAATCGCTTTTTGGTACAATATGCTTTTTTCAGAATAATCTAAGTTATGCAAGTAAGATTTCGTGAATTTAATCCTTTTGATATTTGGATTTGGCTAGAGTTTGCTAATGTTCCTTCTCGTGTAGAACAAGAATATATAGAAGAAGTATTTAATTCTTGGTTTTATATGGGGAAATTGGGTGGTTTTAATGCTGAAAATCTTCAAATCCAAGATACTGGGATTGAAATCAGCTATATGGATTATGACATGGAAGAAGCTGATAATAAGTTAATGTCTCCGATGCATAATATGAGTCATTTTGAATATCTTGGGGTTTGGGGAAGATGTTGGTTTGATTTGGGAACTAGTGATTTGATCGCGATCGATATTTTGATCAATGCTTTAAATCAATTAAGCAAAGAATATGTAACAATTAAGCAGGTCATTTTTGGCGGAGAAAATGAGGATTGGTTAGTTGATAGTAAGCGCGGACAAGAATTTCTAGAATAGTTTGGCGGTAGGAACTTCAGAATTCATAGTTTATGGCTGTATTATCGACATAATTGATAAAAGGCGAATAATCTTGAAGAAATTATGAACAATAGATCGAATTGTTCTATGTTGAATGAGACAATCAACTGAATGAAGTTTTTGCTTTCATTAATCTGCATTAAATATGATTTGCGGTCTCGAAGAGATCCGCTTTATGGCGCGCGAATAGCCTGGCAATTACTAGCATTAGCTTGTTTGGGACTACTTACTTCTTGTCAGAGTCAGGTCTCTGTCCAAAGTCCTGGAGTCAGCCAAAATAGTATTCGCATAGGTTCTGTATTAGTTCTTCAAGGTCAAGATGAAGCCCTGGGGAATGGCATGCGTTTGGGCCTAGAAGCTTCTCTTGCTGGAGAAAAAGTTCATGGGCGATCGCTGGATATTATCTTCAAAAATGACTATTATGAACCAGCTAGCGCGCGCAAAGCGACCGAGGAGTTATTAGAAGACCAAGATATTTTCCTTGCTCTGGGCAATGTGGGTACGCCGACGGCTCATGTAACTTTACCCATCTTGGCAGAGGATAATATTCCGGCGGTAGGTTTTTTCACTGGAGCCAAACTCTTACGAGAAAACGCGGTCGGCCCGATCGTAAATTATCGAGCTGGCTATGGTCAAGAAATAGCTGCGGTTGTGGAAATGGCGATCGCAGCTGGGATTACGACTGATGAAGTCTGTGCCTATGTGCAAAATGATGGTTATGGACTGGATGCGCTCAATAATCTAAAACAAACTCTAGCTAAACTCGGAGCTAGCAATGAGATAATCCAGCGCTACGAACTAATTCTCAACAGTAAAGGCGATCGCAATAACCTCGGCCCCGTCGGCGTCTATACTCGCAACACGCCCTATAGTGAACCAGGCTATCAATCCTTGAAAAAATGGGAATCTGAGAGCGGAGTAAATTGCAAACTCGTGGTAACAGCGGCAACCTATCGTAATTTAGCTTATTTTATTAGAGTATCGCGTTCTAAAGGAGAAGATTGGCTGATTTCTGGTCTTTCCTTCACCGGTGCCGATGAACTTCGCTTAGATCTCGAAGAATATAATTTGCTTGAAGGAATTATCCTCACCCAGGTTGTTCCCCTATCAGATTCTGACCTGCGCATTGTGGTTGAGGCCAAATCCGCTCTCCAAGACAAATTTGGCGTGATTTCTTTGGAAGGTTTTGTCGTCGGAAAAATGCTCCTGCAAATTCTCAGAGATATTCCGGGAGAAATTACTCGCACCAATTTTCTCCAACAGGTGGCGAAGTCCAAATTCAATCTGGGGGGAATTCCCATTGACTTTACCGATGGTGACAATCAAGGATCTGATTTGGTTATCGTCTGTCAACCTACCCCAAATGGTTTTACCGAGATGATTCCCTCAGACTTTATTTCAATGCTCCAATAATTTTGCGAATAATTTTATATGACTTCTTCCTCTAATCTCTCTAATAAATATGAACATGCAGATAATCTGTCCCACCAGGACGTAGACAAATTATTGCAGAGTTTTGAGATGATTGCTGCTCTGACAGAAGAAGAAGTTCGTCAGAAGAAAATTCGCGAAGTGGCTGCTGCCTTGGAAATATCTGAGGTTGCTTATCTAAAGTATTTTGAGCATTATCTAAACAATAGATACGAGCACACTCACCAACATCCAGTCCCACCTATTCTCAAACCAGTTTCTATTCTAGACACTAAAGTTTCCCATTTTGTAGATGCGCTGAAAGAGGTTTCTCTAGTAAAGTTAGCAACTGTTTTAGGGGAAAGTGCCCTCCTCTTTGCAATGATTTCTTATATCGTCACTATCCCCGTTCGTCGCGAACAAACAATCCAGAAGGCACGGCAAATCCTCCTGCAATCTACAACAAGAGAATATGATGAATCCCGCATTGCAGCGCTGAAGGTTCTTGATCAGCGATGTGCAGGAAATCCTGGGTTGGTAGCGCCGAAGGCCCAATTAGCTAACCTTAAGATTTTCGGTTGTTCCCGTTGGTCTTTACGTTCTCAGGATATCAATCAAAATTCTTTCCGTTATTGGCAACCAATGGATCTATCCTATTCGGTTTTAACAGGAGCTAATCTGAGTCATTCCCAGCTTTCTGGGGCTAATCTGGTTGGCGTTGATCTTAGTGGAGCTAATTTACAAAAAGTAGATCTTAGCGGTGTTAACCTGAGTGGGGCAAATCTGAGCGGGGCGGATTTATCTCGGGCTAATCTGGTCGGGGCAAATTTAGAAGGTGCAATCTTAGATGGGGCGAATTTCTATGGTGCGACAGCATCTGGGGCTAACTTTACTAAGGCAAGTTTGGTTAATGCCAAAGCTCTTTGGAGTCGTTTTGATGGGGTTAATTTTTATCGAGCCAATCTCAAACAAGCTAATTTTAATCGTTCTTATCTCAAAGATGCTGATTTTTATAAGGTTAATCTGGAGGATGCTTCGCTGCGATTTACCGACTTGCGGGGGCGGACTCGCTTTCTGGGGGCTCAATTGCAAAATGCTGATTTCTGGGGCGCACGATGGGAACATATTTTTCAGATTAAGCGAGGACAAAACTGGCAATCGACGAAACTAACACCTAAATGGGAAAGGGGCGTCGCTTTAGCAATACTGCCAGCATTACGTATTGGTTTGATCAAGCCCGAAGAAGAGAATAGTTTATTTCAAGCTTATGAATTGGGAATGCGAAGAGCTGCCAATCGACGGGTGGATATTTGGGGTTTCAAGTCTCCAGATGGAGTGACAGGAGAAGCGGCAACTATTGACAAGATGATTGATTTGGGGATGGATGCAATTATACTTCGTCCTAGTGATCCTGTGGGATCTTTGCCTGGGCTAAAAAAAGCTAGTGAAGCTGGATTGGTGATTATTACGGTGGATTCTTGTTTGGAGCGGGAAGTGGCTGAAGATGTCGCGATCGCATGTTTTGATACGGACAGCGAGAAGATGGGCTATGATTCGGGAGTTTATTTAGGGGAATGGTCGCAAAAGAATATTGTTGGCAAGCAAAATCTTAAATCCCAACCGATTAAGATTGCTCTGGTGGATGGGGCGGTTTATGATCGCAACTATCCTTATCTTCAGGGAATTTTAGAGGCTATAGATAAATCTGGTTTGTCCTGGAAAAATGTCGCCTCAGTGGGAGTTACGGATTTACATGATGCGGATAAAGTTATGGAGATTTTAGAGGCTTATCCCGAGATTCAGATTTTATGGGGTGGTTCGAATGTGGCAACTAGAGTGGCAGTTGATGCGGTAGAAAAGTTGGATTTGGAGGAGCGAGTGGCGGTGTTTGGTATTTTGGATCTTTCGCGGAAGCAAGCGGAGCGGTTGTTAGATTCGAGTAATCCGCTGCAGTCGATTATGGATCAGTCGGGAGTGCAGACCGGGGAGCAAGCTACCCGAAGAGCGATCGCGGTTTTACGAGGGGAAATACCAGGTGAGGTTTATGAGGAGCAAATAGTAGAGCATAGATTACTTACTCAGGATGATTCAGAGCAAGTTAGGAAACTTCTTAATGAAGCGGGAAGTCTTTAAAGTTAAATTACCGAATTAAAGATTTATGTAACAAAAATCATGTTGGTTGAGAGAGGTTTTGTATAATATTTAAAATTTGATATTATTCTATGTCCTTATATCTCATTAGCCCAAAAGCCAGTCTTTTAGAAAAGTTTCCGGCATTATCGGCTAGAACAATTACCGCAGCACAGAGAACAAAACAGCTGAAAGAAGTTGCTCAAGCTTGGCAAGAAAATCAGACATATCAGGAAATTCAACGTTGGATTGAAGATGCTGAAGATTTTGACGTAAAAAGAATCACTTCTCCGATTATTTCTCCCAATTTAACAGGAACAACCTTGGTAGAAATGTCCGACGAAGAAGCAGCAAGAATAGAAGAAGAGATAGATAATATTGTCATCTTAAAAGATCGGGATATTGATTTGATTCGTCCAATTCAAAATACAACTCCAGCTAAAGATAAACTAACAGCATCGGATATTTGGCATTTAGAAGCGATTAAACATAGTCTTGTAAATCAAACAGGAAAAGAAATCAAAATTGCTGTTTTCGACACGGGAATTGATATCAATCACCCAGAAATTAAAGGAAAAATTGCTGAAGCTTATGAATTCAACAACAGACAAAAAACTATAGAAAAAATTGAATTAGAAGATTATATAGATACCGATGATGAAGATGGACATGGTACTCATGTAGCTGGATTGATTTGTGGTAATAATGTAGGAGTAGCACCAGGTGCAGAAATAGTCAGTATTACGATGATTCCTAATGGGCGAGGAAGCTTAATCAATTTTACTATTGCTTTGCAATGGCTCTTATCTCGTCCAGATATTAGAGTTGTGAATATTTCGGCAGGATTATCGGAGCCTCGATACTTTCAACCAATGAGTGCAATTACAGATTCACTGCTGGCTTTGGGAATTTTACCTATTTGTGCCGTGGGAAATGAAGGGAGAAATAATGCTTGCACTCCTGGGAACTGTTTGAGTGTGGTTTCAGTAGGAGCAACCAACAATAATGACAAAGTTGCAGGTTTTAGTGGTAGTGCCAGAATGCTTATGGACAACAAGCAATATAATGTACCTTCTTTAGTCGCACCAGGAGACGAAATATATTCATCAATCCCAGGCGGAAAATATAAAGCCTTACCTGGCACTTCTATGGCTACGCCAATTGTGTCAGGAATTGCAGCTTTAATTTTAGAAGCAAATCCTCAGATATCTGTTTACGATCTAAGAGAAGAACTACTGAGAAGTTGTAAAAAATTAGAAGAACTGCCAGAAAGACAGGGTAAGGGAATTATCCAGGTGAGAGTATGAGACTAAAAATTGAACATAGCAGTAAAATCGATCCTTACACAGAAGAGACTCTTATGAAAGCGCAAGGAGATGAGGAAGTAGAAGCAATTATAACTCTGTCTTTACCCCAAGCTTTAACAAAAATTCCAAAAATTCCTTTTCATCCTCAAAACTTTACCTCTGATGAAGATTACCGAAAAGCATTAATTGATTATCGTCAACAAGAATTTCGTCAGGGATTGAGAGAGAGTTTAAAAAAGCTAAATAAATTATCTTTAGAAATTGTTAGTGGAGGAAAACAGAGTAGTGTTTTAGTAGTTAGAGGCTTAGCTAAGCACCTTTTAAAGGCTCTGGATTTAACAGAAGTAATTAATGCCACTGTAGATCGTTTGATTACACTTCCTAATATTGCTCCAGAAAAAGCTATTACTAGAATTGCAAAGCTATACATCAAAATACTTTGGAAAAATCAAGATGTTCAAGAAAGGCAGAAAAGCTTAGTCTATCAAGCAGCAGAACAATATATTATCAACTACGACAAGCTCCATAATAAGCTAAGAATCTTAGACATGGAAAAGTCTGTAGATTTGGAGTCTATTTATACAGCAGTAAAGATAGTCAATTCACAAGGAATACTTTGTGAAAGACAAGAAGGCATTGCGATTGCTAACCAGGAACAATATTTAATGGTTTTGGGGCAACCAGGAAGCGGAAAATCTACTTTTTTACGTAAGGTTGGTTTAGAAGCATTAAAATTAACTACAGGTACATTTCAACATGAATGTATTCCCGTATTTATTGAATTAAAAAGACTAGCTAAAAGTAATTTTTCAATTAAAAAAGCAATTATTAGAGAATTTCAGGAACGCAATTTTCCTGAAGTAAAGGACTTTATCAATTTGGCACTTCAAAAATGTAAGTTGTTAATATTGTTAGATGGTTTGGATGAAGTTGCAACTGATTATAAAAATCAAGTTGTTGAAGACATAAAAAAAATTGTAAGTAACTATTCTCAAAATCGTTTTATTATTTCTTGTCGTACTCCTGCTGATCGTAATTATTTTCATGATTTTACCAAGGTATTTATTGCTGATTTTGATGACAAGCAAATAGATTCTTTTATCAATAACTGGTTTCGTTCCTATGAAGATACTGAAGCAGAAACAGCTAAAGCATGTTGGCAATTATTGAATAAGCCTGAATACAAGTCTACAAAAGAGTTAGCAAAAACTCCCTTATTGTTAACCTTCTTGTGTTTAGTTTATGGCGACTCTCAAGGATTCCCTCAAAATAGGGCTAATATTTACAAAGAAGCTTTAGATATTTTGCTCAAAAAATGGGCAGCTCAAAAACGAATTAAACAAGATCCAACCTTAAGAGAATTTGGGTTAGAAAGAGAGATTCTTCTACTTTCAGAAATAGCTTATAAGGGCTTTAAAGCAAATAAACTCTATTTCTCCAGAGAAGAATTGTTAAATCAGATTCAAAATTTTATTGATAATAACTTAAATATATCTCAGCAGCTAGAAAGTGATGAAGTATTAGATTCTATT
>JBCCYD010000326.1:0-7056 GCA_039190385.1 Cyanobacteria bacterium P01_F01_bin.143
CTTGGAAAAAATCCTGCAGTTTTTTTCACTGATGTTCCTTATATTGCTATCTTTAAGGCATAACACCACAACTAAACTTATACCAACTGTTGGGTGTAATTCCCCACATAAAGAAACTCTATTAATTTCTTAAGCTAACGGGTTAAATTTTTATATAGGAAATTTTATTAAGATATGAATTCTAATTCTTTTAAGGAAGTCGCCAACGAAGCGGGGATTGAATGGTCAAGACATAAGGGTAAAGAAGCTTTTAGCATTGCTTGGTTCGATTCTAATAATGATGGTCTTTTAGATTTATGGATTAGTGGTCATGGTTATAACGGAAGTTCGGTTCAATATCCTGATGGCAAATATCCTTTCCTATATCAAAATAATGGTGATGGTACTTTTACTAATATTTTCGATGAAGATTGGCGCGGCGGCGTAGGTGGAGATGTTCACGGTACAACTTGGATTGATTTCGATAATGATGGTGACGCCGATTTATTCGCTGCGGGCGGTGGAAAACTAGGAGATACTAGTAACGTAAATCTCGATTTATTATCAAATAAGTTTTTTATTAATAATAACGGTATTTTAGAAAATGAAGCTGCGGCTAGAGGTTTAGAAAATGCGATCGCCAGAAGTCGCTCTTCAGTCTGGTTTGATGGCAATAATGATGGCTTACTTGATGCAGTTGTCACTACTGCTTTAAGAGATGATGACCAAGGTTATACAGCTTACTTTGAACAACAAGCTGACGGTACTTTTATCGATAAAACCGCCGCAGTTGGTTTAGATGTTAATGGTTCTTCTCGCTATGCTCAATTAGGAGATTTAACGGGAGATGGCAAACTCGATTTAATTATTCAAGGAACCTATAGTTGGCCTCTAGGTGTTTATGATTTCTCGAACGGGGAAACTTTTGTTGAAGTTACGAATGTCGTTCCCCAGCTTGTTTATGATCCAGCAGATCCTAGTTTTGACTTTGAAGATCACGATTCAGCTAGAGATTCAATTATTGCCGATTTTAATAATGATCAGATAAATGAAGTCTTTCTAACTCGCTCTAATGTTTTTACTACCGAAGCTAGTATTTTCCAGGGTAGCGATACCATTGTTTCTGCGGATTTAGTCTTACAAACAGGCGGCGAAATTGGTGTGAGCTTTAAAACCGATGGTGTATTTGCCCTCGATTCTTTTGGTTTTAGTGGTCGCGATGCTAGTTATGCCGGCTTTGATGCGAGTAATATCTTTATTGGGACAGAAGGAAGAGCCCCGACGGAAGAAGAATTAGCGGCAATTTTTAATTCAGGTTATGACTTAAATTTAACTTCGGGAAGTGATGCTTGTGTTTTTTGTGGTGGCGATCATTCAGGTCACAATCATAGTAGTGCAGCTTTTCAACTAGATCCTAATGATGCTACTGTTGTCGGACTGAAAAGCGATCGCTCTGAAAGGGGTATTTATGTCGGTTTTGATCCAAACACTAGTACTTGGGAAGTGCGACTTTCTTCTCCCGAAAATGAATTAGTTCGCATCGCCGTCGAATCCGATCAAGTGATCACAGAATATACGGAGATCAATTTTACTTCTGGCGATCCGAATAATCTAGCTCTTTCTGACCAATTCTTGGTCTATGACGAAACTACGGGAGAATACGTAGACAGAGCAGCCGAAGTTGGTTTGGGAGATCCTACTTTGGCCCAGTCGGCAGTTGCTGCTGACTTTAACAATGATGGTTGGCTCGATATGTATGTTGCCAATGCCTACCCGAGTTTCAATCAACCAAATATTCTTTATCAAAATCAAGGTGACGGAACTTTTATTAAAATAGAAATCGCTGGTGGTGCTTCTTCCTATGAAGTTGGGCCTCATCGTTTGGACTTCGAAGTTGGTCAGAGATTAGCAGTTGCGGATTACGATAATGATGGTTTTGTTGATATTTTTGCTGGTTCTACTACAGCAAAATCTCCTCGTAAAACCTATTTGGGTGCGCCTTCTCAGTTATTCCACAATGAAGAAGGGATTAATGGCAATACCAATAAATGGGTACAAATAGACTTACAAGGAGTGCAATCGAATCGGGACGCGATCGGTGCGCGGGTTTTGGTGACTACTGCCGATGGCATGACTCAAGTTCGCGAGCAGAATGGTGGGATGCATGTTTTTGCTCAAAATGCCTCCCGACTTCATTTTGGTTTAGGAACGAATGAAATTATTACTCAGATTGAAGTGCAATGGCCATCTGGCGAAACTAGTATATTTAATAATGTAGAGCCGAATCAGATTTTAAAGATTGTCGAAGATTTTCCCAATATTATTGTTGGTGATGATAATGCGAATAATCTCAATGGGACAGATGATAAAGACCATATCATTGGTTTAGGCGATCGCGATGTGTTAAACGGTGGCAGCAATAACGATAGTCTCGATGGTGGGAATAATGACGATATACTTTCTGGAGGAAGCGGTCATGATAGTCTTAATGGGAATGAAGGGAACGATACGCTTCATGGAAATGCTGGCAATGATTTGCTCAATGGAGAAGCGGGTAATGATTTGCTCAATGGTAATGACGGTGCTGATACTATCTATGGTGGAGCTGGAGACGATACCATCAATGGTAATCAATTACGCGATCGCATCTTAGGTGGACAAGGTAATGATTCTCTTAATGGCGGTAGCGGACATGATTATGTCGAAGGCGGAGATGATAACGATACGATACTTGGGAACGCGGGCAACGATACTCTTGTAGGCGGAGATCAGGATGATGTCATTCGTGGTGGAGCAGATGGTGACTTTATTTTTGGCGGCAATGGCAATGATAATCTCAAAGGTGATAATGGTCGAGATTCCCTAGAAGGGGAAGACGGGAATGACCTAATTTATGGTGGTGAAGGCGCTGATACCATTAGTGGTGGTGATGATGATGATGAAATATTCGGAGAAGGCGGTTTTGACGAAATAGATGGAGGAAGAGGCAACGATACTATTCGTGGTGGTAATGGTGATGATTTCTTAGCTGGAGGCCAAGGGGTAGATACTATCTTTGAGATTAATAACAGCGATTTCATCTTGAGAAATGGAAGATTAATTGCCAGAGGAGATGATACTATTAGAAGCTTTGAATTTGCAGAGCTTCATGGTGGTAGTGGTGATAATCTCATGGATGCTTCGGCTGTGACAAGAATTCAAGTTATCTTTGAAGGTGCGGTGGGCAATGACACAATCATTGGTGGTGCACTGGATGATACCCTCAGAGGTCTTAATGATGCCGATAGTTTACGGGGCGAAGATGGTAATGATGTTATAGAAGGTGGTAGCGGTAACGATACCCTCATTGGTGGTGATGGCAATGATATCTTGACTGGTGGTAGTGGTAATGATCAATTAGTCTTTAATTCCCTGAGCGATGCTGTTGATACTATTACTGATTTTGTGAAGAATAGTGATTTGCTAGTCTTCTCTGCTTCAGGATTTGACGATACACTTACTCCTGAATCTACTCTGGATGAATCACAATTCGCTGTGGGGTCTGCTGCTAGCAACGGCGACCAACGCTTTATATATGATGATACCAATGGCAATCTTTTCTTTGATGCGGATGGTAATGGTGCGACAAATCAAACTTTAGTTGCTAATCTCGCTAACAATCCTAACCTTACTCATGATGATCTTTATATCGCAGCTTAGATTTTAATTATTGGTCTCAATTATTCAATGGTTAATGGTTAATGCTCAATGTTTCATGTTTAATGGTCAATGGTCAATGTTCAATGTTTCATGATCCAAGATCCAAGCAATTAATGCCGCGATCTCAATTCATACAAACAACTTTTAGGGAAAAAACTGACAGATACTAGTAATCAGAATCGATTTAGAGTTTAGCGTTTACTCATTAATCGAGATGGTTATTTTTATGTTTTTCCTGCACCTCCCAATTCAAAATCTAAATCTTAGCGTTCCTGTACTGATGATTCAAAAAAACAGTGAAAAAATAATAATTCTTCACCCTCAAGTCTCAGAAAAATAAATCAATCACCGATCATGCTTAATTGATTCACAGATTGCGTAATTTCATTTCAAGAGACTGTTCATTCAAGGTTCTAGTTAATCTTTCTTGGTATAGACTCATCAAATCTTGAACAGCAATCTCTTTAACTTCTATGGAATTGATTACCTTAATTTGCCTTGTTAAGTTTTGGGTAATAATCCAAACTTGTTTAGAGTAATTATGGAATTCTTCTGTTGCTTTACCAGATATATTAATAATCCCTTGTTTTAAGCAATTACAATAGTTATTAATTTGTGAGCTTTTATTATATTCGATATCTCGTTTGTCTAAGGTACAATCATAAATAACTGCTAAGTTACCAACCTTGAAAAAACCATCATCTTTCCCTGCTTGTCTTTCATTCAAGAAATTATAGGATTGAGTTATGCCTATTAGTTTTAAAAGATAATAGGTGTAAGTCTCAAACTCTTTCCAGTTACTTGTCGATAATATTTTTGGAAAAAAAGCAGGAATTAAATCAGAGATTAACAAATTTGAATCATTATTTTTTCTCATAGAGTTAAGTTTCTTTGGAGACTTAATTTCGCTCAATGAGAAATTTATGAGTTTGTGTAAAATTCTCTCAAATTCTAACATTTGATCTTCAAAAATTCGTACTTTTGACCCTACAAAGTTATCTCCAACTCTTTTACGCTGATCTATAACAATATATTTAGAGCCATTCTTTGCTTCTTTTACCTCAAAGAAATAATGATCAGATCCTTTTGAATATCTTTCTTTTAGAAGTAGCTTTCTTTCTTCTAAACTATACCACTGCTCTTGTTCTGACATAATTATTTGTTAGTTATATAAACTCAATATAATCATAACTTGTCATGTGGAAAAAGCCTTTAAGCAGAATAAGAATTCAGTACTTTCAACTAAAATATAAATCATTCAACAACTATCAATAATCCAAGCAATTAGTGCTGCGATCGCCTCTGCCAAGATACTTACTACTCGATACAAAGCGACGGCAATTAGGACTGTAGCAGGCGGAAATTGGGACTGATCGAGAAGCGCGATCGCAGTTGCTTCAAAAACACCAATGCCACCAGGAGCACCAGGAACAATTAGACCGAGTAACCAAGCAATGCTGAAAGCGCTAATAAGAGCAGGGATTTGGGGTAACGCGATCGCCTGTAACACCATGAAAGTAAAGATAAATCCGATTCCGCGAAATAAGACAAAGCCAATTTCTCCGAGAAAAGGCCACAAGGGATAGGTTGTTAATTCTATTTTTTGAGTTAAAGTAACTTTTTTCTTACTACGACTTAAGCGAGCTAGAAGAGGATTTAAAATCCGAGGATGAATTCCGACTAAGACGGCGATTAAAGCAAGTAATTGTCCGAAATAAATAGCAAGGTTGAAATTAGTTTCAACTAAGCCTAAGGATGTACTGAAAATTGCAATTAATAAAGCCGATGCGGCCATTAATAATGGTTCGAGCAATACAGTAAAAGTAGCAGCAGCTAAAGAGCCTCCTTTTTGGGAAACGGCATTAATTCTGCCATAAAAATGCCAAACATTACCTGGTAAGTATTTTGCGATATTAGTGATTAGATAAACCCGGATTCCTTTAGCCAAGCCTAAAGATTGTTGGAAAATAGCTAGAATCCAAGTCCAAACCCATCCCGACCAAACATGAGCTAGTAGGGTGATGATTAGGCTAATTAGCAGCATCAACCAGCCAGTAGAATCGATTCTGACTGTTGATATTTCGGCAAAGCGATCTTTAAATGTTTTGAGGAGGAAGAATAAGGTTCCGCCTAAGATAAACCAACGAAGATAAGGTTTGACAAGACTAATAGCTTTTTTCATTAATAACAATCATGAAGCTTTAATTTTTGGGTGATTTTGGATTTGTTTATGAGTTTGCTGATCTGCCTCAAAATCAGTTTCGCCATAAGCTAAATCAATACCTTTATCTTGAAGAAAAGCATCAACTTCTAAGCGAGTTTCCATGCCTAATAACTCTCTAACTTTGCCTACACTGATTGTTCCTTCCTGATAAGCTTGAACAACTATCATTTCCATGATTTTATATTCTAAGTTGCCCCATTTTTCTGATAGTGAGTCGGCTATTTCATCTGGCAAAGCAATTTGAATTTGCATTGATTTGGAGTTAAAAAGTTTTTTGGTTTATATGAAACATTATATTCAGAAGTTCTGAACAATAATAATAGCGATCGCATTATTGAATATTAATAGAACCTTCTGCGTTAGACATTAGGGCTGTTCTTTGATCGAATCCAAGTAGAGTGTATCGGGACAAATATCTTGTTCATTAGGCCAAGCAACAGTGCCATCTAAAATCTTGACCTGGTTAAAGTAGTTCTGATTCTTGAGCTCTTGAAATACACCAAAATCCAACAAATTCGAACAGTCATAGATCCCCAATTCTCCATTGGTGAAAATCAGTTTTAGCTTATAGTCTGGCATGGGGATAACTTCATGGATTCTGGGATTCATAGTTTACCTCAAAGGCTCAATCTTATATGGGTGTTGTCCTGATATAGCAAGTTGCCAATTCGCTACTAACTCATCTTGATGTATTTCAATCCAAGCTTGAAGAAGCTTCATCTTGGCTTTGGGAATAGTGCCTTCAAGCACTTCACCATCTGGGATTGCTACAACCACTTCATATTCCTGATATTTGACGTGAATATGCGGCATTTTATGTTGCTTGTTGTCCATAAAATACATGTAAACACAGCAATTCCAAATTCAAAAATTAAGAAGTATTTGCAGGGATGATGAGAGGTTCGGCATCGCCGAGCATAAAGTCGAGGAGATGGTGCCAGCTTTCGAATAGTAGCAGCAATTCCAAATTCAAAAGTAGCAGAGGCTACAGAAATTGGTTTGCAATTGCTCAAGAAGATAGAGAGTCAGGAATTAGTCAATTGTTCTCTGAGCTATGGAAGTCATACTAAATCCTATTTACATACACCACTTATTTACAAGACTAAAACAATTCTATGCTTCTGACTTGTAAAATTCAAAAGTGGATTTATCGC
>JBCCYD010000327.1:0-7046 GCA_039190385.1 Cyanobacteria bacterium P01_F01_bin.143
GAAAGATTGAGATGTAAGCGGTAATTATTACCCATTACCCATTACCCATTACTCATTACTCATTACCTCGATCCTGCGAAGACAGGACTCATTACTCATTTTTTAGCAATTCAATGATTTGATAATTGGCTTCGGGAAAATTATATTGATCAAGTTCTGCAACTCTTACCCAGCGAACTTCTTGGCATTCTATCGCTTGGGGAGCTGCTCCTTCTAGATACTGGCAATCGTGAACAAACAAAGTAACTTTAAACTTGGCATAATCATGTTCAATTGTCATAATGCGCTCTCCTACAGTCACCGCGATCGCCAACTCTTCTTGAATCTCTCTCCTAATACATTCTTCTATCGTTTCAGTTGCTTCCACCTTCCCCCCAGGAAACTCCCAAAAACCGGCCATTTCCCCCTTTGGCAGGCGACGATCTATCAGTATTTCTCCTACACTATTCCGAATTACACCAACACCAATCAATTTATGAGGAAGAGAAGACAAATTATTAGCCATGAAAGATCGGAATTAGAAATATACAAAAAAAATCACACAGCTATTCTACTTTAGTTGTGTGAATCTTAAAAATACTCGGGAAATTGGCAAGAATATATTTTACCCTTCCCCTTTTACTTCTTATTCTTCGCCTAATAAACTACTGTTTAATGCTTGCAATGACTTATCAAAAGCCATTCTTTGTTCAGCATTTCTGATAAAATAGCCACTCATCATAGCAGATGCTAGCAATCGCCCTAAATGTTCGCGATTGGTATTAATAGAAATCTCAAAATGTTCTGACGGCAGACTGCCCAACAAACCAACAATATTCTGTTCCATGACCTGAAACACTTCCTTCGATTCTGGTTGTGAAAGCCGGGCGATCGTATCAGAATTTAGAGACTGGACATATTGCCAGAGTTGATTAATATCACCTTCACTACCGAATACATTTTGGGTACGATTTTCTCGATCCACCTGTTACCTCCTGACGATTTGGCTATACGGAGTTCGATCAATTTACTTAAAAAATGATGCTAGCTTACAATGACTAATGTAACAGTTGTATAACTAGTTCGCATCAGGTAAAACCGAACCATCACTAGTAGAGTTTTTACTGCTCTAGTTTAAAATACTTACTTAACTAGCTAAATATTCCCTAATGACAGTTTTCCGTTGTCTAAGTTTATTTAAAGCTTCCCGCTCAATTTGTCTAACTCGTTCCCGACTAATACTGAGGAAAGTCCCTATTTTAGCTAAAGTCAGAGGTTTACCATCTTTTAAGCCAAATCTTAGGGAAATAACCTCTTGTTGTTGAGGTGTTAATTCAGACATTAAACGATGAAGATCTTTTTTCAGCGAGGAAGATGTTGCATAATCTTCAGGAGATTGACCCATATCGACTAACATATCTCCCAATTCGGTGTCATTATTGTCGCCAACTTTGACATCTAGAGAAATTGGCTGACGAGATTTTTCTAGATAGTCTCTAACTTGCTTGGCTGTTAGACCAAGTTCTTCAGCTAATTCAGCAATAGTTGCCATCCTACCTTTTTGCTGGGCCAGTTTCCGTTGTGCTTTTTTAATTTTATTGAGTTTTTCGGTAATGTGAATTGGCAAACGAATTGTCCGTCCTTTTTCTGCGATCGCTCTAGTAATCGCCTGACGGATCCACCAGTAGGCATAGGTCGAAAACCGATAACCTTTCGTCGGATCAAACTTTTCAACTCCCCGCTGCATCCCAATCGTGCCTTCTTGAATTAAGTCTAATAAGTCTAAATTACGCTTTAAATACTTTTTCGCGACGGAAACTACTAAACGAAGATTTGCCTCCACCATTTTTCGTTTGGCCGATTCACCTGCCTCTAGAGCTGTTTTTAACTCCTGAACCGAAATCTTGGCTTCTTTTGCCCATTGGGAATAGGTTGGTTCTTGACCCAATTTTTCTTGTAAAGATTCTTTAAGCTTTACTAAGGCGATTTCTCTTTGTACTCGTTTTGCATAGTGAATCTCTTCTTCATGAGTTAGAAGATCTACACGCCCAATTTCTTTTAAATAGCTTCTTACAAGATCGTTAGATTTACTTGCTGCTTTCATGATTTATTCCGTATTTTTTTCGCTGGTATTTGAGTAGTTGAGATGACAAAGATTAACTAGATAAGATTACATGAGTAGGTTTTTATTGCATTTCATGGTTTTTTATGTAAAGTAGAGCTGATTATAGTCTTTATTAACTAGTAAAAGTTTATAGTTATCTTTTGAGAATAATGAATTTTATTTTTTGATTTGTTAAGTATTGTAACGTAAATTAAAATCAAATACAATCATTATCATAATTCTGGGGTGTGAATACTATGTTTTTTGTGTTTAGGGGTAGTAATGAAAGATTATGCTAGACAATGTTGCAAATCCATTATTTTTTTATAGTTTTTTTACATGGCGAATGGTCTAGTAAGTCTGTAAAACAGTGAATTTGCTTTTTTAGATTTCAATGGGCGAAAAAAGCAGAATCGCTAATTTTACAGTTGCGCTTCACAATTTAATGAGGTAATCGACCCTGTATTGTAAATTTAGGATACATGTAATTAGAAACGAGAACTGCATCCTACAATACCGATCTAGGGTTATGAAGCTCACACTGTTAACTGATAACTGATAACTGATTATTGGGTTGTTTTGATAACTGGAAGATTGACTAAGGGAACGGTGAAAGTAACAGTAGAGCCTAAACCTTCACCCATACTATAGAAAGAAATTGTGCCGCCCATTGCTTCGACTAGTTTTTGGGAAATGGCTAAGCCTAAACCAGTTCCCCCATAGGATTTGGTCCGAGAGCCATCTACCTGAAAGAAATTTTCAAATAATTTATTCTGTTTTTCGAGAGAAACTCCGATGCCGGTATCTGCAACGCTTATCTTGACTATGCCGGGAAATTGTTGATCATCCCAGTTAACTTTCTTGTTGCTAATTTCTGCGCTGACAGAAACTCCGCCTTCATGGGTAAATTTAATCGCATTGCCTACTAAATTCAGCATGACCTGTAGTAAACGTTGATAATTACCATAGATAAGGACAGGGGTCAGAGTAGCAGGCATTTTGATCTGAAAACTGAGATTATTCTGTTCTGCCTGAGTATGAATTAGATTATCAACATCTTGAAAGAGATCAGCTAGTTCAATATCAGTTAATTCTAAATCTATTTTTCCTGCTTCAATTTTAGCTATATCGAGAATATCGTTAATTAAGTTGAGGAGATGGAGGGACGATTTGTAAGCTTCTTGCAAAAATTCTCGCTGTTCTTCGGGATTATCAGCCATTCCTTCTAAAAGGAGTTTGATAAATCCAATAATTCCATTGAGAGGAGTCCGTAATTCGTGGGATGTGTTGGCTAGGAAGTCACTTTTGAGGCGATTAGCTTCTTCTGCTTGAAAACTTGCGAGTTCCAGCTCTTGATATAGTTTGGCATGAGCGATCGCAGTTCCGACTTGTTCGGCTAATTCTCGAAGCAATTCAATTTCTGCGGGTTTCCAGTTACGATAGCGATCGCATTGTTGCAACAGAATTAGAGCATTACTCTCATCATTATAGGAAGCAGATGCTACTAGGACAGATTTAAAGTTATGTTGCTCAGACCCGACTGAATCTGCGGCAATCGGGTTGAAAGATTGAAGAGCTTGTTTTAGGTAGGAATCTTGTTCGATTTTCATCGTGGAATCCAGCACCGAATTAATATTCTGCTGGCGATATTCTGCGACTACTTTAAGTTCGGTTTGAACGTAATTTTGCGATAAAATCAAACACCGACTAACAGAAAATACTTCTCCTAGACTATCTACTGTTTGTTGCCAAATAGTTTCTAGGTTGAGACTGCGGTGAATCCGACCAGAAATTTGAGTAAGAAGTTTTTGATAGCTGTAGATAGGGACAGGCGGACTAGAATTGTTTAAGGGAAAAATTTCCGATTCTTTGAGTAAATGTCCCATCGCCAAAACTGCCGTTGGTTCTCCTTGGAGCGGTAATATGGGACTAAGAACTAACTCTAAGGGAAAAGACTGTTCTTGGTATTGAAACCAGCAGTAAAACTGTTCTGGAAGTCGACGATCTAGAACCCGATTGATCTTATTTAAATATTGTTGGCGATCGCAAGGTGTAAAAATATCTTCGTAGGAAGAGCCTATAATTGCTTGATTGTCTAAGCCATATTCCTCTGCTTTGAGCCACCAAAAAGAGAGATATATCCCAGCTCGATTTTGAGTAAAAACCATTTCCGCACCTAAATTACCCCAATCAACAGAGTTAACGGGGTTTGTAGTAGCGTCATCTGGAACTAAATCTGAATTAAATTCAGCGAACATCAGCAAATATCTTTGGTTAGGCTAAGCAAAAAGGTGATTACAACCTCTTCCCTGAAACTATAACCTATAGATATATAAAATCGCGACACCTTAATCTGAAATATTTAATCGCGGAGAAACTTCGAAATTAGAGACTTACTGGTTCGTCAAGAGCAAAACTATTTGTAAAGGTCGAATAGGGCTTGTAGGCCACTTTTATAGCCAGATCCTAGAGCATTCATCCGCCATTCTCCATCTTTACGATAAAGCTCTGCCATGATTAAAGCTGTTTCAATAGAATAATCTTCGGTTAAATCGTAGCGAATTATTTCTTCTTGATTTTCTACATTGACAATTCGCACAAAAGCATTATTTACTTGACCAAAATTTTGCTGGCGTTTCTCTGCTTCGTGAATGGTAACCGCGATCGCAATTTTCTCGACATCCGCTGGGACTTTCGTCAGATCAACCTCAATAACCTCATCATCTCCTTGTCCAGCACCAGTGCGATTATCGCCTTGAACTCTGACTGATTTATCTGGATCTGGGCTTTGGAGATTATTGTAAAAAATAAAATGGGCTTCTGAAACTAATTTGCCGTTACTTCCTAAGAGAAATGCTGAGCCATCTAGATCAAAATCCGAGCCTGTATCTGTGGCCTTGAGATCCCATCCTAAGCCAATAAAAATATTTTTTAATCCTGGGGAAACTTTTTCTAGAGATACCCGCTGACCTTTGGCTAAAGAAATGCCCATGATTGATTTGTTAAATTTCTAAAATTATTTTCTCGAATTTAACAGTAGTCCTTTATTCCCAAATATTGCTTTTGTCTTTAATAAATCTTTATGTTTTTGGTCAGAACCTAAATATTGAAAAATCATCACTGTTTATTCCCAGTAATCGAGAAAAGAACCTTGGCTAATCCCCATTAAACGTCGGTATTTAAGCACGGCTTCTGCTTCAGAGAGGCTAGCGACAATATCTACTGCCATGCGCACTTTTTCTTGAGTAATATCCTCTCCTTGATTTTCTCTGTCATTTAATGATAAATATTCCCTAACAAACCTTACGGGGATAAAGCTCAGATCCTTGGACTCGATCGCCTCAAGATACATCGTAAATAGAGTGCGGACAATTCTTTTTTGTCCAAATCGTTGAGTAGCCAAACGAGGATTAGAAATTACGTAATACCAAACAATTCGTTGAAGAAATTTTAATTCTTGTTCTTTTTGGGGATTTGGTTGTAAATAGCCACGACCTTGATATTTAGTGCTTAATTGAACTGACTTGATATAATTCTGGATTAGCTGAGAACTAATACGCTTAATCTGTGCTTTTTGTTCAAAAGTCCCCTGCCGATATTGTCCGCCGAGATTATAAGTGGCATCGAGAAAATTTTGAAATCGCTTGGGTTCAGCCTTGACTATCTGAGCTGCTTTATTTTGAGGAAATTCTCGTAACCATTCAGCAATAAAATGATTGAGTTTATCTCTGTCTGTTGCTAAAAGCTCTAGGGGAATCAACCCCGCTAAATAAAAATCTTCTAAATCATGAACACTATAGGTAATATCATCAGCATAGTCCATGATGCTAGCTTCGATGGTTTGGGTTTCATCTTCAGGATTTCTGACGAAGTTAAAGGCTTCTTGATCGAGATGATAAACCGAATATTTACGCCAGTGACGAGAATTGAGATCGCTGCTGCGTAACCAAGGATATTTTAAAATTGCATTCAGAGTTGCTCTGGTGAGATTTAAACCGTAGTAATCTATACGATGTATTGCCAGTTTGGTTAAGATTCGAAAAGATTGGGCATTTCCTTCAAAGCCATCTTGTAATCCACGTTTGATGGCGCATTTATCCAGTTCTTCTTCTGCGGTGTGACCAAAGGGAGGATGACCTAAATCGTGAGCTAATGCTGCTGCTTCGACTACATCGGGATTAATGCCTCCAATTTTATTGGCGATTTCTGGTTGAGATTCAATTAATCTTTCAGCAAGTCTTCTGGCAACCTGACCTACTTTGAGAGAATGAGTTAAGCGATTGTGAAAAACATGACCTTCTTGGGCGGTAACAACTTGGGTTACTTGGGCTAAACGACGAAAAGCTGAAGAGTAGAGAATGCGATCGCGATCTATTTGGAAGGATTTTCTGCGATCGCCTGGTTTATTTCCTTGACCATCAAAAGGCTGGTACTGTCTCTCTTCTCTTCTCAACATAAATCAATGAGCTATGATTATTTGAGATCACTATAGCGAAGTATTCATTAATATTTGAGTTCTAAGTCCCAACTAGCAGTAAACTGAGCTTTGCCTTCTTCTACTAGTTTCCAAGCCGCCTCCTTCACTGTTCGATGAGATAGTATCAACTCACTTTTGAGGTTGGTTTCCAATTCTTGAAGGCTCATCGGAGCTTGCTTCTGTTTAAGATGATCTAGAAGGAGATATTGCGTTTTCTCTGTTTGTTCAGCAGCCGAAGCGTTCATAATAAAATTTACGTTAACTTAAGATTAAAGCTAGAGTATACACCATATATAGGGGTGTTATATCATATATTTCCTGATCTATACTCTGCATCTAGTGTAACGCTCAATTTTATGGTTAAAGCTTAAAAAAATTTAATTTTTCACTTACTCCAACAAAAAACCAGCTGCAATCACGGAGTGCAACTACCGGAGATCTCGCGAAATCAAGACTCGTTTTTCCATAGGAATGAGGATTAAATAA
>JBCCYD010000328.1:0-7045 GCA_039190385.1 Cyanobacteria bacterium P01_F01_bin.143
ATTCACCTGATCTAATTCTTCCGACAGACATTGTAGTATCTGGTGGAGTCGCATTATATCTACCAAAACCAAAAATTGCATCTCCTGAATGATAAACGAGAAAAAGTAACTATATTGTTATCTAGCAATAATTTTTCTTGCTGAATTGATTCTGCGTCTTCAATAATTAATTGATCATTTTGGAGGAAAACTTCTTCAAGCTGATTTGTTGCTAAAGTCAAATCACCACAAATATAACGTGTTATACCTTGAACATAAACTAACAAAGGTTCAAAACCTGCTTTTACTAAAGGCTCTGATAAAGTTTCTACCAATGAACTTAAACGAAGAACTTCTCCAATGTTTTTTTGCTGAACATGATCGCTCAATGTTTGTGCCAACTCTCTAGCAACTTCTTCCGGTTTGGTGTAAGCTAAAGCAGTCCATTTTTGGGCTTGTCGCAAATCTTGAGTATCAGGATCATCTTCGGTTAATCTTTGCTCGACATACTCTAATAAAAACTCTCCTAACAAATCAAATTGTTCTTGTCCAAATTGTTCTTCTAAATCCTGCAATAATAGATTACGCACAGAATTATCCATCTCATACAGTTCCGAACCTACCTCCTTACATAAGCGCGATAGCAATACTCTTGCCACCGCAGTCCAAGGTGCTTCAGGGACGAAGTTTGCCCAAATTTGATAGAGAAGATCGGGAGTTAAGCTGAGAGGAAAGGCTGCATGACAAGCTAGATTTAGATGAGCTTCGCCAAATTCTTGAGCAAAGCCGACAACTCGCTCTACTGCAACCTTACTTTCTCGTTCTTGGTTTTCCACTGCATTAACCATTGCTCACCTCTCCAGAGATATGTCTTCCCTGTAAGACGCTAATTGCTGCATTCATTCCTGTGCGACTCATGGCAAACATGGGAAGCATCTGAGAAATTTCCCCTGCGGTGGTATGTTGCCAATTGTTACTAGGCATAGGATTTAACCAAGCTAGATATTTTGCTGATTTCTGTAGCTGCTCGATCCAAATTTGGGTTCTCTCTACGCGAATCTTGTCAAAACTACCTCTGGCTGCTCCTGCATCGCTGATAATTAGTATTGCTGCTCTTTCTCCTGCTTCGGCTAACATTGCATCTAAATGTTGAGCATCAATTAAGGCTGGATGACGATAAACATATTCATCTACATAATCGTGGAAGTAAAATACACGAGTTTGTCTGAGTTTTCCGCCTCTGGTTGCTGTATCTAATAATTGTCGAGATAGGGCATGAAAAGGAACCATCGAACCTTCTTGATCAATAAATATTGTTAAATTTGTACGATTAACTCGTGGTGGGATTAATATTGGTTTGAGTAAGATTCCTTGCCTAATAGTTTTGGTTACTGTTGCTTCTACATCTAATTCTGTTGGTACTCCCTCTCGCACCAGACGACGTAAATAACGCCAGCTTTGCTTCATTTGGCGTTTGGTAACAGGGAAATAATCATTAAGCAAACTATAACGAGGACATATTAAAGAGCTATCTTTTTGTCTACTTCGTACTGCTTTTACTACTTGAACTGGTTCATCTTCTAAGGTTACTGCAGGAGATTCTATTAATTCTGTGTTTGTATTATCTAGAGAGTCATTAGTAGGAGTTTCTTTAGTGCGCTCTTCTTTTTCCTTTATTTGTGGGGACATTTCAATTATGTCTTGAAACCGCAGCTTTTTTATTATTTTGCTTAATCGATTTACGGAACTAGGATTTATACCTATTTCCTTTTGGGAATCATTAGGTAGCGAAGTTTTGGGTTTATCTTCTAACTGCACCCACATCTGCTGAAATATTCTTTGAATTAGCTTACTTTCCTGGGTGGATTTTGCCCATAATGTACAGCACAATTGCTCTAATTCGTTACGATTATCTAAACCAAAACCTGCTTGTAAACTCTGCACCACTACCAAATATTCCTCAACACCCAGAGGAAAACCATGTCTTTGACGCAGACTATTAAAAATTTCTAGTAGTGGCAGTTGCTCAAGCTTCATAATTTAAATATCGCAGATGATCCTCCCATTTTTTTAGTAGGACTTCAGGAAAAGGTATTTTTGACTCTAGTTCTCGCAATATCTGATCTTCAGGAAATTGATGCAAGACGGCAAACCAATCGAGTAATTCACTGGTGCTAGCTTTCTTCCCTGCCTTTCCTTTTTTCATCTTTTCCCTCAGTTCCATAAATCTTTTCACTGCTTCCTTAATCAAATCTTCTGATGATGAGGAAAAGTGCGCTTTAACAATATTGGCTAACTGTTTTTCGGGGAACTGGACGTAATGAAACAAACAGCGACGCAAAAAGGCATCAGGTAAATCTTTTTCATCATTGCTAGTAATGAACACAATCGGTGGATGTTTTGCTGCAAAGACTTCCTGAGTTTCATCAATAGTGAATTTCTGTTCGTCTAATTCTCGCAACAAATCGTTGGGGAAATCAATATCAGCTTTGTCAATTTCATCAATTAAAACCACTGTACGCTGTTCTTTCTTAAATGCTTCTCCTAATGCTCCTTCCTTAATATAATCAGCCAAATTATCAAGATTAGATTGGCTCTTTTTTCCCATTCGCACTAATTGAGCATCGTGCAAACGCTTGACTGCATCGTAAGTATATAAACCATCTCTGGCTCTGCTAGTAGATTTGATATACCAAGTAACCAAGGGTAATCCCAACTCATAGGCTACAGCTTCGGCTAAGCGAGTTTTTCCGCATCCAGGCTCGCCTTTAAGCAAAAGAGGACGTTTTTCGAGAAAGATTGTCAAATTAACAGCATTTACTAATTCTCGTGAAGGAATATATGGCGCAATGCCTTTATTTTGGCTATCTTCAGCAGATATTGGTTTACCTTGATAGACTAATTTGCCATTTGCAGCGAGAGTTTTTGCTAAATCAACCATTTTGCTAACCCTCCCTCCCAAGACGAACCACAGTGTTTGCAAATTGTTTCCACCACATATTGAGGAATCCCCCGTTCTGACTTTTCATATAAAACTTGGGCTGTTAATCCTGCTGGAATAGTTAATCCCCCAAAACCAATAGCTAATTCAAACCAATCTTCGAGCATTTCTAAAGTAAAAGCACTAGCAGGAGGCAAACGCAAAGGAAGACAAGGATCGTAGTTCAAGGCTTCAAACTCTTCAGCCAGAGTTACTTCAGACTGACAAACTTTGCCACAATTATCTACTAAAAACATAAGTAAATGGGTTTCCTTGAAATACTCAATCGTCTTTGTCATCCTGACTAAAGGTTGCCAGAACTCCTCCAGCCAAGGAATTAGGGTTTTGGTGTACAGCATTAATTCAACTTTGGAGAAGATAAAAATTACATCTTGAGTTTTCAGGCGATCGCATATCCGTTTCAGAATCAAGCTATGTTCGGCATCTCTTTCTAAACCTACACATCCCGCTACTCTACCCCATAATTTTCCTAGATTGCTGCCAACTCCGTTGCTACTGACATCGATCGCGATCGGTTTATGGTGTTGCCAAGTAGATTTAACGCGATAAAGACGGTTGACTAACATTTGTTGTCCACAGTCTAATTCTCCATGAACTAAGAAACCTATAGTTTGGTGTTTATCAATTACTGTTTTGACTAATCTAAATTGCTGTTTAAAGTCGATTTGGAGTAATAAATCAAATAATAAGGGAGGATGTTCTGGTGAAGCTTGATGTATTGGAGAGGAGATTGGTTGATTGTCAGAAATTCTAGCCATACGATTTCCCCATTCTTTCTCTTTTAACTCAGCATATTCTTGTTTATGTTTAGCGATCGATTCTCCTAACTCTTTTATTGTTCGGCTATATTTTTTTCTAAGACTAGGCTCTCTTTCTTCACGTAATGAATCTTCATAATCTTTGAGCAGTTCTTGGTCTTTGGTTATGTTGTCTGCTAAATCCTGTAAACGCTTCTTGTCAAAGTCTTTGGAAGTCACAAGGTAACAATCTTTTTTTCTAAACTGCTTTTGACTCGTATAAGTTTATATTAACTTGGTATAGAGTCAAACACAATGTTAAACTAAATTCAAATAGTTAAAAGTTTCAGTAAGTCAAGTTTCAATATTTAAGTAGATGACGTCAAATAATTTTGATCAGCAAAGATTAAAAGACTTAGAGGATAATCTCGCTAAAGAGCAAGAGCTACTTAAGCAGTTTGAGGATGAATTACGCTACGAAAGAGATCCTATAAATAAAGCTAAATATCAAAGAGATATTGATAGACAGAAACAAGCGATCAATCAATATCAAACGGAATATCAAGAACTAAAAGACAAATTATCGAGTGAATCATCTAGCCAAATAAATAATGTTTTACAGGTAAACCCGTCTGGTACACCTCCTAATCCCCAACAAAGTATTCTGAGCAATGTAAGTGCTGGAGGGAATATTACAATTGGCAGCATTAATCAGATTAATTCGGGAACAAGCCCCCAGAATAATTTGACAACTCAAAATTCAGCTTCACACCCTTCAACCATAAAAATATTTTTAGCTTCATCGTCTGAACTCAAAGAAGATCGCGAACAATTTGAAATTTTTATCTACCGAAAATGTAAGGAATACAAGAAAGAAGGCATTTTTCTAGAGTTGGTGATATGGGAAGACTTTATCGATGCTATGTCCCAAACTCGTTTGCAGGATGAATATAATAAGGCAATTACAGATTGTGATATTTTTGTAAGTCTTTTCTTTACTAAAGTTGGTAAATATACTAAAGAAGAATTCCTGAAAGCTTGGGATACTTTCAAAGTCAATAATAAACCCTTGATATATACATATTTTAAGGATGTAGATATTAAGATAGGCGAAATTGAAGAAGATGATATTTCAAGTTTATTTGATTTCAAGAAAAAACTTAAAGAGAAAGGTCATTATCCTACAAAATACAGTAGTATTGACAATCTGAAAAATCATTTTGGCGATCAATTAACGAAGCTTTTACCTAAACTGAAAGAGTCAAAAGAAAAGTCCAGTTAGTAGATCATCATTACACTATTGATTCAAATATGTTCTGGGCGATCGCGGATAAATTTCTGGTTCATTTTCCCGTAAAAATTCTAAATAATCTTCTAGCTTTTTGGTTAACTCAGATTCCGCGATCGAGATTTGTTGCTTTTTCTTAAACTGCTGATACAAGAAACTGATAATTAGAGGTGCATTACGACTTTTCAGCAATTTGATATTGGGAGAGTTCTCTAGATCATATCTGAGCTTTTCATGTTCCATAACTTATCTTGTTGAATGATAGCTATAAATCTAAAACTTTAAATAATAAACTTAAATAAAAATCTCACTGGTTCTGAAGTTGAGATAATATGAGACTGGTGAAAAATTGCAATAAACTTTATAGGACAAATGATCAAGTTAGTTTTTAGATCCTTAGCCACCAACATTACGTTACCTCTTTTTGTCTCAGGTGGATTATTTATGATTAACTTGGATATTGCAAAAGCTAATCCCGGTGCCTGCTATAAAAAAGTTTTAGCTGGTTATGGTGTTGAGGCTCCTGATGAAGAAAAAGATCGTGCTCTTGATTTATGCAAAGAGGCAACTTCTTTAGCCCCTGCTGAATGTTATCAAGAAATTTTAGCTGGTTATAGTTTGGGGGCCCCTGGAGAAGAAAAGGATCGCGCTCTTGATTTATGCAAAAAGGCAACTTCTTTGGCCCCTGCTGGATGTTACAAAGAAATTCTATCTGGTTATAGTTTGGGTGCTCCTGATGACGAGAAAGAACTTGCTTTTGAGTTATGTAAAGAGGCGAATTCTCTAGCTCCTGCGCAATGTTATAGAGAAATTTTAGTTAGTTATAGTTTGAATGCTCCTGATGAAGAAAAAGATCGCGCTTTTGAGTTATGCCAAGAAGCGACCTCTTTAGCTCCTGCTGAATGTTATCAAGAAATTTTAACTGGTTATAGTTTGGGTGCTCCTGGTGACGAGAAAGATCGCGCTCTTAAGTTATGCAAAAATGCGACTTCTTTAGCTCCTGCTGAATGTTACAGAGAAATTTTAGCTGATTATAGTTTGGGTGCTCCTGATGACGAGAAAGAGCGAGCTCTTGAGTTGTGCCAAGGACTATAAAAGATTTTGCCCTAAGCTGAGTTTATCGAGGCGGCGAATTTTCTTTAGTCTGGAAAATAGTAAAAGCTACTGAAAATGGAGTGAAAAAGTTTAACTATGGAAAGAGGATTAATTTGGTTACCGTTATTGGGATTAATTACCTGGCTGGCGTGGAAAGGTTGGCAAGAATATCAAAAAGTCGAAGGTTATCGTATTTGGTCAGAACAGTTTGATAAGGCTAAATATGATATCTATGCAGTAATAGGCAGAAAGGATAGTAGCATTACCTGGGGTAAACCAACACCCAAAGGAATTCTTGATTTACAAACTTTTTCCCTCGATGAAGTTTCCCAGATGAATTTGCTTTTAGGGGATCAGGTGATTGATAGTGAAAATCTGCCTACCGAAAAAAGTAAAGCGATTCCCAGTTTAGAATTCCAACTGACAAATCAAGAAAGTTCGATTAAAATTCCCTTCACCGACCTCGAACTAGCTGCAAAATGGGCAGAATATCTGATCAAAAGTATATAATTGGGAAATACTAACCGCTGAAGCGGGATATTCCCGCACGAATATATAGATGACAGACAAAAACAAAACAATAATGTTTTCCCTAATGGGGTTAAGTTTGGCTACAGGACCTTTCATAATAAGTATTTTGCTATTGCAATTGTTGGGCGACATCTTCAACGGTTTCGGCAAAATGAGTGAAGAGATATTTCGGGCAGAACAGTTGCCTTTACTAAATTTAGTGGATTTTGAGAAGAAAAATAAAACCACGAATTAATAACTATTTAAAGAGCCTGAAATTAACTTTAAAATCTCTTAAGTGGATTCAGGTACCAAAAGATCGTAGGATTTTAAGCAAAAGCAATATCGCCAAGCAGAAAACCCAACCTTTTGCTTAAAATCCTACGATCTTTTGGTACCTGAATCCACTTAAGAGATTTTAAAGTTAATTTCAGG
>JBCCYD010000329.1:0-7044 GCA_039190385.1 Cyanobacteria bacterium P01_F01_bin.143
GTGATATCAAAAAAACATAAAATATTATCTTCATGGCGATAAAATTACTTAAACTTAATTAGCAAGAATAAAGGCGATTTTTTACGTTTTTTAGTAATTATAATGTTACACGTAAATCAAAAGTTAAAAGACCTAAAGGATACCGCGACCCATATCCTAAGTCGAAAGTTTAAGAATCATAAGTTTGAGCATTTACCAATATCCTAATCAAATTACGTAACACTATATTTATGCTCAATTGCTTCAAAATAAAAAAAGAATCATTCTAGATAATAGAATGATTCTTCCAAACTAAACAGGGAGAAAGTTATTCATCTGAAAATAGCAATATAGCAATACGAAGTTAGTTTAGGACAAATGATGATCACACTGTAATCCTTCAAATACTGTGTACATTTTAGATTTTGCTGTTTGGTGTTGCCTCTGTTGCCTATTCCCTATTCACCAGCGCGATTTAGATTAATAACTTTTTTTATTCTGTGAGATCTCATTTAATAGTTGAAGTGGATTAAAATTCACATTACTAAACGAAATCCAATATGAGAAGTTCCCGTATCAGGAGCTTGAGCTTCCCGAGCAGCAGGGCGGAAACGACTACAATAATTCTTGGCACAAAGGAAAGAACCACCTTTGATTACATGCTTCGCTATCCCAGGTTCTCTAGGATCTAAACTCTTACTAGCATCAGCAACAATGGGATTAACTTGATGCTCCTTACCATGATGACCAAGACGATACCAATCTACAGTCCATTCCCAAACATTACCCGCCATATCATATAATCCGTAACCATTAGGCTCAAAAGACTCTACGGGGGCTGTGCTATAATAACCATCTTTTTCTAAATTTTTAAAGGGGAATTTACCCTGCCAAGTATTAGCTTTATCGGCAGAATAAGTATTTCCCCAAGTGAAAGTCGCATTTTTCAGCCCACCTTTGGCGGCAAATTCCCATTGAGCTTCCGTTGGTAAAGACTTCCCAGCCCAATCCGCATAGGCTTGAGCATCTTCATAGGCAATTTGCACCACGGGATAATTTTCTTTGCCTTCAATATTACTTTCAACTCCTTCGGGATGTCGCCAATCTGCCCCTGGGGCCCAATGCCACCAACCTAACTCTCTGACGGCTTGTCCAGGAAAAGGTTGTACAAAAACTAAAGATCCGGGAGCTCGTTGCGCTTCAGTTAGTTGGGGAAATTCTTCCGCACTCAAAGGACGTTCTGCAACTGTTATATATCCTGTTTCTGCAACAAATTCAGCAAATTGACCATTGGTAATTTCATGTTCATCCATGCAAAAACCATTAACCCGAACGTCCTTGGCCGAATGCTCCTCTATGTAATGCTCATCATCTCCCATCTTAAAAGAACCGCCAGGAATCCAAAGCATATCTTGGGGACAAGAAGTAACTGAATTTTGAGCTTGAGACGCTGAGGACGACCCCAGAATATTCCCCCCTTGATGGAAAACCAAAACTGCGAAAATACCGCTTAAAATTAACGCAATAAAAATACCGATTTTTTTAGTAATCATTATGCAATGCAATTTTATTATATAAAAGCAAATACTTATAACAGTTAACTGTTAACTGAAAAAGGGAGTAAGTTAAAAATCTTACTAATGATAAAATTCTCTAGCTTACTCCCAAGTAAAAAATTGACAGAAATTAAAGATTATTCCCCTACTCTATTGTCGGGAATTACTTGAACTTCTTGAGCATAAGCTTCGTACTCATTGATCATATTCTGTAGCAAAGTAGGATAGATACGAGAAAGATCATTTCTTTCTGTAGGATCGATCTCTAGGTTATACAGTTTCCAAGTTCCATCTCCCCATTCAGGATTTTGACGCAAAATTTTCCAATTGCCTAAGAAAACAGCCGCATCTCCAGTTCCGAAAGTCTCAAAGACAATAGGTTCATCTTTAGCATAAATGCGATCTGAATAACCTTCCCATAAAGGACGCATGGATTTACCCGACATAGGATAAACTTCACGACCTTTATAGAGACTACCAGGATGAGCGATTCCAGCATATTCTAATAAAGTAGGAGTCACATCTCTAACCGAGGCAAAAGCTTTACTTTGCCCAGAATCAAGAAAACCTGTGTAGGAAACGAAGAAAGCACCAGTGATTCCACCTTCTGAATGACCAGCTTTTTCTCCCCAATGAGGAGTAGCCGAGACCTGTGCCCAGCCGATATTACGAGTTACAAAAGAATCGCGCAGACCCATATTCTCGTAGCTGTTGTCAATTCCTTCTTCGGCGAACCATTTTTCGTAGACTTCACTTTCTTGACGGTTATGACCATCAGCGCCATTATCAGTCATGAAGATAAAGATCGTATTGTCGTATTCACCAATGTCTTTGAGATATTGAAGATAACGACCAATCTCAGTATCGAGATATTCAATCATCGCGGCATAAGATGCCATTTTCTTAGCAGAAATTTTTTGTTTTTCTGGACCTAGACTTGACCAAGAACCAACTTCTGGCCATCTTCCTGGTAATTCCAAATATTTAGGAATTACTCCTAGTTCCTTCATTCGCTTGAAGCGTTCTGCACGAATATTATCCCAACCTTGTTCGTAGACAGGAATATATTTTTCAATTATTTCTTTGGGTGCTTGATAGGGAGAATGGGGAGCAGAATAGGCAAGATAACTAAAGAATGGTTTGCCATCTCTGTATTGAGAATCCACATACTCAATCATTTGATTGGTGAAGCTAGTAGTTGAGTAAAAATCTTCAGGCAGTTCTGTAAGTTTCTCGCCATTGCGAGTGAAGTCATTGACAGGAATAAAAGGAGAAAAACCTCTCATAGAATAGTGATCGCCACCACCTTCTAGCATCGTGAAAGTTTCTTCAAATCCTCTTTCATAGGGATCAAATCCTTCTTTTTCTCCTGTTTTAGGATCTGTTACTCCTCCTAAATGCCATTTTCCAGACATATAGGTGTGATAGCCATTATCTCGCAGCAAACTAGGCAAGGTCACAACTTTATCATTGAGATAACCTTCATAGTTGGGTTGTCCCTTCTGAGAAGGAGCTAGTTTTTCTAGCATATTTCCTAAACCAGCGTAATGATTATCAACTCCTGTCAATAACATCGATCGCGTAGGTGAACAGGAAGGCCCGGTATGGAAATTCGTGAGAATCATTCCCTCATGGGCTAGGGCATCTATATTTGGCGTAGAAATTTCACTGCCATAAATTCCTAAATCGGAGTAACCCATATCATCAGCAATGAGCATCACGATATTAGGTTTTTCAATGCCAGCGCTTCTTCCTGCTTTAACTTCGCTTTCTGCTTTGAGAAACGAAACTCCAATAATACTTAGGGTTCCAATCCCTGTAGCCAGAACAAACTGAGAAATCTTTCTGTACATAATCGTAAAAATTTAAGAAAGTGACAAAATAATGAATCAATATGGAGGAAAATGTGTGAGGAAAAGTAACCTAGCGGAAGTTTTCTTAAACTAAAAATCCCACTAGTTAGTTAAATATGTAATTTCTACTAATGCAAACAAACAAAACCAAATTCTGGATAATTTCTTTTAAATTAGAGATATTTGGTGTTTTGATTTGCAATCGAATGTGGGTGATTGTACCCCGATTCTTCTCGTTTACGAACCAATTAGCGAAAAATATTTACATATCCATACCTGAGGAGTTAGCATAGGCTGCTTGGACACTCATTTTCATGAGGAATGATAACGGATAACCAGGATAGGCTTCTTCAATTACTGCGATCGCTTCCTCCGCAGTCTCTTGAGTCGATGTTGCATTGCCGTAGGTTTCTAAATATTTAGCTAGATTATCAAGCCCAGCTACACTATCGTCTAAGCTAGCATCGGGAGCTTTATGTCCAGGAATAACCATTTCTGCGTTAAGAGCTTTAATACTATCGATTGTTTCCATCCATGCTTGACGAGCTTCAGGACTATTAGCTTCAATCATGAAAACATTGGTTCCCAGATAATAAGTATCTGCTGCGATTAAAGTCTTAGCCGAGGGAACATATAACATCGCAACATTGGGCGAATCCCCTACTTTATTGATAATTTCAATCGTTTCTCCGTCTAATTCCAGAGAATCTCCGGTGTAAACTTCAGGGATGACAGGATTACTGGTAATATCATCACCATAGTTTTTCTTGGCGCCCTGAACATAACCATCCGTTCTTTGTTGAGCTACCTCAACAACTTCTGCTATCGAGTAAACGGGAGTATCAGGAAATTTTGCCAAAACGGCTTCTAGCCCTAGATAATGATCTGGATGGGCATGAGTAATCCAGATTGCCTGAAGATTTTTTCCTGTTGCCGCAATCTTATCAGCTACTTTACTCGCCTCACTGAGCACATATTGTGAGTCGACAAGAATAACATTCTCTGGTCCTTCAATAATAGTTGAGGCGACTAAAGCCGCCTTAGGACCTGCATAGTAAGGCTCTACAGTTAATTGAGAACTTACTCCAGAGGACATCGCAATTTGCGACATTTGATTATTGTCTGGGATTTGAGCCGTAACTGACTGATTATGACCCCAGAATAGACCAATTAGAGTGGCAGCCAATACTGAAATCAAAAGGAATTTGAGCTTTTTCATGGTGATCTCCATGGTTAAATGCTGGAATTTGAGATTGTATTGAATCTATAGTTGATTAGATTCTTCTTGAATTAACAGGTCTTGGGAAATAGTATTAAGTAAATTAATTTACTATCTCCTCAAAGCTAAATGCCAAGTATACTCCTATTTGTTTAGTATATTTTCCTAAAAAATGCTCATTTTTGCGAAGTATTGTTAACTACTCCTTTGTTGGGAAATCTCAAACTGGGACGAACAATTATCCGCACCAGTTTGAGATTTGGCTGGTTAAACCAGTTCGACCGCAGCAGCTTTCACTGCGGCTTGAGGAGGCACCTTATGTCCTAATTCATTTAAGGTTGCTTCTAAGCAGGCGATCCCTGTTAACATATCGCGATCGCTGACAAATCCGAGATGACCAATACGGAAGATTTTCCCTTTGAGATGATCCTGCCCTCCAGCAAGGGCAATACCATATTTACTACTCATGATCTTTCTTATATCTTCGGCATTAACTGGTGCTGGATCAACAGCCGTAACTGCTGTGCTAGCAAATTCATCAGGCGCAAAAGTTTTTAAGCCCATTGCTTTGACTGCAGCCCGAGTCGCCTTGGTCAATCTTTGATGGCGAGAGAAAATCCCTTCTAATCCTTCTCGCTGCATCATTTGCAAGGCTACTTGCAAACCATACATGAGATTAACTGGTGGCGTAAAGGGTGTACTTGTTTTGAGATTAGCTTTTTTGTATTTCCCTAAATCCATATAGAAACGAGGGAATTTAGAGGTCTCATAGGCTTTCCATGCTTTGTCGCTCACCGAAAGAAAACCCAAGCCGGGAGGAATCATATAACCTTTCTGGGAGCCAGAGCCAACGACGTCTAAGCCCCATTCATCTACAGGAACATTGTAAGCACCCAAACTAGTAACGGCATCAACAATAATTAAAGCCTCACCATGAGCTTTCACATATTTGTTAATGGTTTCTAAGTCGTTAAGTATTCCTGTGGAAGTTTCGGAATGGGTAATGATAACGGCCTTGATTTCTTTGTTGGTATCCGCTTCGAGATGAGATTGGAATTCACTCGGATCTAAGGGTTGTCCCCATTCAGAACTGATTCTGACCGTATCTAGACCAAAGGTTTCACTAATTTGGGCCCAGCGATCGCCAAATTTACCATTAACGCCCACTAAAACGCGATCGCCTGGACTTAAGAAATTAATAATCCCCGCTTCCATAGCCCCGGTTCCTGAAACGTTCAAAGTCAGGACTTCATTGGTGGTTTGATGCAACCATTTCAAATTATCGTTGATTTCGCCAATAATCTTGCTAAAATCCCCACTACGATGACCGATGGGGCGTTTTGCCATAGCAAGCAATACCTTCTCTGGAACCGGAGTTGGTCCAGGAATCATCAACATATGTTTGTCTTCCATAGCTCTTAGATATAAATAGTCTCAACTTCAGACTGACCATAGTATCTTATTGTGGTTATCTCCCCGAAGAAGCAAAGAAAATCTTAAACAGTTAGTGGTTAACAGTTATCAGTTAACAGTTATCAGTCATCAGTAGGGGCGAAAGGCTCTTCACCTGGACAAAAGTCATAGGTCAGATAGTTTATCGACCAGATGTTGGATTTCTAGTTCCTGAGCTATATCTACATTTGTTTGTATTTGGTTGAGCTGACAGTTTTCTAATGAGAATTTTAGTGAGATATCTTTATTAAATGTAGTAACTTGTAACAATTGGTTAATTAGTAGTTTATTTTCCTGCAATTTAGTTTGCATTTTTGGTTTTAGCTGTTTTAAATTGGCGAAAATATTGGCTAAATTCCCATGTGTTTTAATTAGTTGAGTAGCAGTTATTTTGCCTATGCCAGCTACTCCTTTGATGTTATCCGAAGAATTCCCCGCGATCGCCTTAAATAAAGGTATGAGATCAGGAGAAAAACCAAATTCTTTGATTACTAAATCTGGGTTATATATTTGATGAGTTTTGCCATGAGTATAATGAACTGAGACGCGATCGCTGACTAATTGCAGAATCTTCTTATCATTACTATGAATTACAATCGGGCAGTCAGATTGATGAACAATAGTTGCCAAGATATCACCCACTTCAAACCCCGTAATATTGAGATTACAAATATTCATTTCCCCCAGTAATAGCCTGAGATTACGTAGATCGATGACAAAATCTTCTGGCTTATGGCGATCTCGATTTTGTTTGTATTCAGGATAAACTTGATAGCGAAAACTATTAACAGGACTATTAAACGCGATCGCTAAATGACTTGGATTTAGTCTAACCAATAAAGAACGCATTGAAGCCATAAATCCACTACAAATCGCGATCGGGCAACCATCATCATTCGCCAGAATTTTTTCCTTATTTATATTTGAGTAGTAACATCTATGGGCAAGAGATTCGCCATCAATCAATAGTAGTTTCATAATTAGA
>JBCCYD010000330.1:0-7042 GCA_039190385.1 Cyanobacteria bacterium P01_F01_bin.143
AAATATTACCGCTTATCTGAGAAAACATGTTGTCCAAGTCGAATTGGTATTGGTAACATCATTAATTGCCGTCGCCCGCAAGATTATTATTTTCGATTCGGCAAAAAAAGGTAGTGACGATTTGCTTTCTTTAGGTTTTGCGATTCTCTGTCTTTCTATTGGCTATCTTCTAGTCAGACTAATAAGACCTAAACAGTAATTAGTTTATTTTGATGTTCAATCAAATAATAATTCCTGAGCTTTTAATTTCTGAGCTTTGAACTTAATTATCTTCAGAAAAACGGATAATATCATCATCTCCCAAATACTCACCATTTTGGACTTCAATCATCACTAAAGGAATCACTCCAGGATTTTCTACACGATGAGGTGTGTTCATTGGCACATAGGTTGACTGATTCTGCATCAACAATGTTGCCTCACCATCGCAAATAACTTTTGCCGTACCCGAAACAACAATCCAATGCTCGCTACGATGATAGTGCATCTGAGTACTAATGTGATTGCCTGGATTGACTTCGATTCTATTAATACAATAGTAAGAACCTTTTTCTAACAAGGTAACTTTTCCCCAAGGTGGAGTCCGAGTGATCTCACCTTCTGGTTTTGCTGAGTTATTTTGTAACTTTGAAGAGTTTTTAGAATTACCCATAATGACATTACCAATATAAGAATAGTAAACAATTACAGTTTAATATATCTTTGCTGCTAGTTTTCATTCACGATAAAGCATTGTTTCTTCTTGATTATCATTAAGAACCATAGTTTCTTTATAATTTTTCTCGTTGCTTGAGTGGTAATGAGTTTTGTTATTATCGCAATAATTCAAGAAATCATTAGTATCTGTACTATAGGTAATATAGTTATAGGTGATTTTTATCTCTGATCCTATAGTTATCGTGTCGCCTGATTGTAAACGATGTAGAGATTTTCTTTTGCCGTTAATTAAGATGCCATTCCGACTTCTTTGTCTTTTTCCCTTGCCATCAATTATCCAATAAGAATAATCATACTGATCTGAATCCATCAAGTACTTGAACCAAGCGATCGTGGCGTGATGGCGGGAGACCATAGTACCGCTCAATACCAAGGCACTTTGAGGATGACGACCAACAGAAAAGACTGACTTATTTAAGGCTACTGCTCGCCGAGAGTCCTGAGATTCGACAATCAAGATATGTTTGCCCTTAATTAAATCAGCTTTATTAAATTTGACCAGAGTTAGTTTAGATTTTTTATCAGCCATATTCTTGAGCTATATTCTCGAGTCACTTTATCTATATAGCTTCTGTCTGATCAACATAACTTGCGTATGATCAACATAGCTTGTAAGTCAAAATATTGAATTGATTTTATTGCAATAATTGCGCTCTTCTATTCTAGTGAAACAAATCATCATAGCTCTGGCATCAGTAGAAATATTGATAAAATAATTGTCGTCATATTTTAATATCTGCTAAATATTGCGATTTAAATAAAATTTGAATAGAAGAATTAAGAGTTGAGGAACTGAGTCATGAGAATGTTACATACAATGTTACGAGTGGGTAACTTAGAAAAATCGCTGAAGTTTTATTGTGATGTTTTGGGAATGAAACTTCTTAGACAAAAAGATTATCCTGGTGGAGAATTTACGTTAGCCTTTGTCGGTTATGGCGAAGAGAAAGACAATACGGTAATTGAGCTAACTTATAACTGGGGTGTAGATAAATATGAAATAGGTAATGCCTATGGACATATTGCCTTGGGAGTTGACGATATTTATGGCACTTGTGACGCTATAAAAAGCCTTGGGGGGAAAATCTCTAGAGAACCAGGGCCAATGAAACATGGAACAACCGTGATTGCGTTTGTCGAAGATCCTGATGGTTATAAGGTTGAACTGATTCAACTAAAATCTTAGAATTTTTTTCTTATCTAACGGCAGGAGAAGGGAATGAGTATTAATCTTTACTTCCCCTCTGCCTTCTTTAAGCGTCTAATTCTCAGTGTTGTAACAAACTCCGACACCGCCTAAACCGCAATAGCCATTAGGGTTTTTGCCTAAATATTGTTGATGATAGTCTTCGGCATAATAAAACTCTGGAGCATCCAAAATTTCGGTTGTAATTTTTTGGTACCCAGCTTTATTAAGTTCTTGCTGATAAGCTTCTTGTGACGCGATCGCCTGTTGTTTTTGTTCCTCAGTATAGGTATAGATTCCTGAACGATATTGAGTTCCCCGATCATTTCCCTGGCGCATTCCCTGAGTGGGATTATGACTTTCCCAGAATACTTTCAATAAATCTTGATAGCTAATCTTTTCCGGGTCATAGACCACTAACACAACCTCATTATGTCCTGTCATTCCCGAACAGACTTCCCGATAGGTAGGATTAGGAGTCGAGCCTGCTGCATAACCAACGGCCGTTGTATAAACGCCTTTCTGTTGCCAGAATTTGCTCTCAGCACCCCAAAAGCAACCTAAGCCAAATATTGCCATTTCCATGCCCTCAGTAAAAGGGCCTTTGAGCGGATTGCCATTGATAAAATGTTTTTCGGGAACTTTCATCTGTTGCTCTCTTCCTGGGAGAGTTTCCTCGGGACTCGGGATCGTTAATTTTTTACCTAATCCAAATATTGCCATGATTTATATTAAGTTTTGTTTACTATCTTCTAATGTAGCGTAAACGACTAAGATTCTTGCGTTCTTGAAATTGAAAATTGTGAGTAGAATATAGGTTTCGAGAAAACTTTGCCCTATTTAGTTTGATAAACAATGCCAGCTAAGGTAATTGAAATCCTGTCGTCGGAAGAAATTCGTCGTACTCTGACCCGTCTTGCCTCCGAGATCATTGAAAAATCTGGAGATTTATCCCAAGTGGTTTTGCTCGGTATTCATACCAGAGGTGTTCCCCTTGCCAACCAACTGGCAGAACAAATTAAATTATTAGAACATATTAAAATTCCTGTCGGCGCGATCGATGTTACCTTCTACCGTGATGATCTTGACCGGGTTTCGACTCGTACTCCAGCTAAAACCAAAATCCCCTTAGATCTAACGGGTAAAACTGTAATTTTAATCGATGATGTGATTTATAAAGGTCGGACTATTCGTGCTGCCTTGAATGCCGTTCTAGAATATGGCAGACCAGAAACTATTCGTCTATTAGTTTTAGTCGATCGCGGACATCGTGAACTACCAATTCATCCTGATTTTACCGGCAAGAATTTACCAACTTCCAAAGAAGAAAAAGTTAAAGTCTATCTTCAAAGCATAGACAGCAAGGATTCTGTTGAGTTAATTCGTTCGGGAGAAAATAATGAGGAATCACTATGAATGTCTCTGTATCGGCACATGAGATTGCACAGAATTAGCGACCAGGCACTCCGCTTGTTGCTGGTTTAAAGGTTTAGCAAAATAGTAACCTTGTCCATATTCACAATTTAGTAATTTCAATTGATCTAATTGAAAAGAATCTTCCAAACCTTCAGCAATTACTTCCATTTCCAAGACATGGGCTAGAGTAACGATCGCCTTAACAATGGCATAATTACCCTTATTTGTTCGAATATCCCGCACAAAGGAACGATCTATTTTTAAAATATCCACAGGAAAACGATGCAAATAGGATAAAGAAGAGTAACCCGTGCCAAAATCATCCATACTCAACTTAATGCCTCTACTTTTAATCTCCAATAGAGTTTGAGTCGCCACCTCCATATTCTCAATCAAACTACTTTCAGTGATTTCTAGTTTGAGAGACTGAGGAGATAAGCCAGTATCTTGGAGAATGCTATCAATTGTTTCTAGTAGCGATGACTCTCTTAATTGTTTCCCGGAAAGATTAACGCTAATTTGCAGTGGGTATTTATGAGGATATAGCTCCTGCCATAATTGCATTTGGCGACAAGCCCTTTCCATAATCCAAGTTCCCAAAGCCACAATTGTTCCTGTTTCTTCTGCCACAGGAATAAATTCTACTGGAGAAACAATTCCTCTAACCGGGTGCTTCCATCTTGCCAAAGCCTCAAAACCAGAAAGCTTTCCTGTTTTTAAAGAATGAATCGGTTGATAATAGATTAAAAATTCTTCTCGTTCGATACCACGACGCATGTCCGTTTCCAATTGCAAACGAGTAATTGCTCGATCATGCAGGGAACTATTAAAGATTTCGTATCTGGCTCTGCCTTGCTCTTTCGCACTATACATAGTGAGATCGGCATCTCTCATGATTTCATCTGGTTGCTCATAACCTTCAGAAGACAAAGCAATTCCAATACTGGCAGAGGTAAATAGTTCGTAACCTTGTAACTTAAAAGGAATAGAAAGGGCTTGATCGATTTTTTCGGCAACTGCGATCGCGTTTTTAATATTATGAATATTTTCTAACAGGATCGTAAATTCATCCCCACCCAATCGAGCCACAGTATCTGTAAAATTAACAGTCTTCTCCAAGCGACGAGACATTTCTATGAGTAGTTGATCTCCTACTAAATGACCTGCACTATCGTTAACTACTTTAAAACGGTCTAAATCAAGAAACAAAACAGCAAAGACATAATCTTGATTAGCCTGCGCTCTTTTTAGTTCATGATCGAGACGATCCATGAATAAAGCTCGATTGGGCAAGCCCGTCAGAGAATCATGTAAAGCATCATGGAGTAACTGTTTCTCCATATGTTTGCGCTCGGTAATATCGACAATTTGATTGTTGAAATGTAGCGGTTGACCTTTAGAATCACGAATAATAACAACTTTTAGTAAGGCATCTACTATCTGCAGATCCCGAGAAATATATCTAGTTTCAATTTGAAAATCCGATCCTTTATTTTCCAGGAGAGCTTCCTGTTGATTCTGATGAAGTTCCAAATCTTCAGCATAGGTAATATCGGCAAAACTCAGTTTTAATAATTCCTGTTCGTCATAGCCTAAGGCTTCACAAAGAGCTTGGTTAACTCTTTTGAATTGACCATTAAGAGCCGTAATTGCCATGCCAATCGGGGCCATTTCAAAAGTCAGGCGAAATTGTTCTTCACTTTTCCGCATCGCTAATTTAGCTAATTTGCGTTGGGTAATATCTTCGGCTATTCCCACAAAACGGCTAACTTTCCCGGATTCATCTCGAATAGGAAAGGCATTAACTGAAACCCAACGAATCGAACCATCGGGACGAACAATTCGATATTCTTCCTGAAATTCATCTCCAGTGCGAAATTGAGTTTCTAGAGTAGCGAGAGCTTTGAACGAATCTTCCGGATGAATGGCAAATAACCAGGATTGGGGATCTTCATAAAGACTTTCGCAAGTTCGTCCCCAAACTTTTTCGTAAGCAGGACTAATATAGAGTATCTCGTCGGTTTCAGCCGAAATCATGAAAAATACTTCTCGAACATTATCCGCGATTTGACGAAACCGGGCTTCACTGGCTCTAACTTCTTCTAATTCTTGTTCGAGTTGTTGATTTTTATGTACGAGAACATCTATCTGTTCGATAAATTTCTTTCTCTCGATACGAGAATTTTCTAACTCCTGATAAGACATTCGGGGACTTTATCTCAAGTTTTACTCCTCTATAGTTCCCCGATTGATCTGCAAAATCAATCTTTTTTTTCTTACCGCCTTTTTAACTAATTTTGCCTGTTATTTCTTGATCCCACCAGGGAGTATTAGAACTCAAAGAATGAATATTTTGCTGATTGACAGTCCAAATTGTCTCAGGATCAAATAAGATAAATTCTCCAGTACCGATCGCAATCTGATTAGGAGTTTGCTGTAAACATCGCTGCGGATTGCTACTAAGAGCTTGCCATAATTGTAGAGCCGACCATTTTTGAGTGCTGACAAACTTCTGCCACAAGATTGGTAGGGCTAACTGTAAACCGATCGCGCCTGGGGGAGCTTCACTAAAGGCTACGGTTTTTTCTTCATAACTATATGCTTGATGATCGATCGCGATCGCATCAATAATTCCGGTTTGCACTCCCTCTTGCAAGATTTGCTGATCCCTCGGATTGCCCAATGGTGGTTCTAGTCGCAGATTCGGATCATAACTAGCTAAATCTGTGGTGCTAAATAATAAATGCATCCAAGTTGTACTAGCGGTTACGGGCACTCCCCTTGCTTTGGCAGCAGCAATTAGTTCGACTCCTCTAGCGGTGGAAACTCTCATCAAATGAACTGGAGTGCTAAGGTTGGCAACGAGTTCTAAGATAGCTGCGATCGCGGCGGCTTCACTAAAACCTGGATTGCCCACTAACCCATAACAGATAGAATTAACTCCTTCACGGATCACACCTTGATTGGTTAATTCATTTCTTGAAACATCGATTGCCACTGGCTTTTGTAGCGGTTGAAGATATTCTAAAGCTTGTTTGAGAAAAGGTAAATCGGCCAGGGAAAAGCGATCGCTAAATCCTATAGCATGGGCACTAAGTTCGCTGAACTCAGTCATTTGCTTTGGTTGATTATCAGAAGCTATTGCTGACCAAAAGTGAACTTGGGGAAAGTCATTCTGACTTAAATATTGAGCCTTTTGCGCTAGGGAAGTTAAAACTTGTGCATTATCGATTCGTGGGGTGGTATCAGGCAACACTGCAATTTGGGTAAATCCTCCAGCAGCAGCAGAGGTAGCTAAAGTTCGTAAAGTTTCTCGTGTTTCGTTGCCTGGTTCTCCACTATGACTATAGAGATCTACGAGTCCTGGGCCGAGAACTAACTTTTGAGCGTTGATAATCTGAGTATCTGGGGGAAAATCAGTAATATTTGAATCAATAGAAGCAATTTTGTGATTAATAATTAAGATATCAGTAATGCGATCGCTTTGAGTAGTGGGATCTAGCATTCTGATTTGTCGCAGTAGTCGGGGAGATTTTCCGTTCATTCAATCTGGAAAAAGGTTTTTGTGATCGGAAACTTCAATGTTCCCCATCTAATATATAGCAAGCAGTAGTTAAGAGAAAACTGTGGTACCAGAACTATCTTATAATTAGCAACTGCTAGCTTACTTAATAATTTCAAGATGAGCGATACTATTTTCGGTAAAATTATCCGTCGAGAAAT
>JBCCYD010000331.1:0-7027 GCA_039190385.1 Cyanobacteria bacterium P01_F01_bin.143
CAAGTTCCGCAATGGGAAAATCTTTCGGTGATCACCGCAGGAGAAATTCCTCCCGATCCGACTCGTTTGCTATCGTCGGTCAAAATGCAAAATTTGATGGAGCAGCTCAAATGCGATCGCAGCTACGATTTGATTATTTATGATACGCCACCAATTTTAGGCTTTGCCGATGGCCGAATTCTAGCTTCGCAAACTAATGGAGTGGTTTTGGTTGTGAGAATGGGCAAAACAGATCGTTCCCTTTTGAAACAAAATATTGATAACCTAAAAGTATCGAATGTTCCTGTTTTAGGTTTAGTCGCTAACCACGCTAATCGTAATTCAAATGGCTCCTATTTCTATTCGCGTTATTATTCTGATCGCGATTAAGTAATTAGTTCGATTACACTTTTGACTTTTGACTTTTGACTTTTGATTTATGGATTTGCCTGCTAGTAATTCAACTTTATTTCTTACTCTTCTGACGATGGTCGGATTACCTTTTTTTGTTCGTGGTTCAGTCAAAGATCGTATCGAAGAATTAGAAATCAAGACTTGGGAAACGGAAGAGGTTTTATTGCCTAAGTTACAAACTTATTTTGAAGAACGGGCTTATAAGGCGATCGCTGTAGATAAGGATAATAATCAGGTTACTTTCGAGGGCTTTGTCCAGCCTAGTTGGTTTATGGCAATCTTTCTGACTTTTTTAACTCTTTTGGGTTTATTTTCTCTAGCAATAATATTGCTGCAATTGTATCCCGCGATCGGTAATATCTTTTGGTTATTACTAATTCTTTCTCCAGTTTCAGGAATGTTTTATTGGAAAAATGCTGCCAGATTGGAAAAAGTTTTATTGAGAATTGAAACCGAATTTAACGGACAAGATAGTTATAAGTTAATCATTCTGACTGGTCACCGCGATGAATTAACTCAATTAAGGAAAAACTTATCTTTTAAGTTAGTCAAGTGAGGCAATGTATAGCATTTCCATTCCCCAGGGATTTAGGGTAACGGCCGAACAATTTGAGCAACTAGCTAATTATGAACAAGAAGCCAGATTAGAACTTACGGCTTTAGGCGAATTAATTATTATGTCTCCAACGGGTGGAACTGCGGGAAAGAAAAATCGTCGTTTAACTCAACAATTAGGATTTTGGACGGATAAAGATGGTACTGGAGAGTCTTTTGATTCTTCTACTGTTTTTATTCTGCCGAATGGTGCCAGAAGAAGTCCTGATGCTAGTTGGGTAAAACTTGAGAGATGGAATAGATTAACGACAAAACAACAAGATGGTTTTCCTCCCATTACTCCAGATTTCGCGATCGAATTGGTTAGCTCTAGTGATCTAAAAAATCAACGTTATCAAGATTTGCAAGACAAGATGCAAGAGTATCTAGAAAATGGAGTTAGGCTTGGTTGGTTAATTGAGCCTAAAAGTAAAAAAGTAGAAATTTATCGTCAAGGTAAATCACCAGAGATTTTAAGTAATCCGAAAAGATTAAGTGGAGAAGATATTTTACCAGGTTTTATTTTGGATTTAACTAATATTTTTGCTTGAATGAAATATTAATAAAGCAATAGGTTAAGGCGATCGCAAATGCAAAAAATAGCAATTCCCCAAGGGTTTCATCTGACGAAGGAACAATTTGAGCAACTGGCTAATTACGAACAAGAAGCCAGATTAGAACTTACTGCTTTAGGCGAGTTGATTATTATGTCTCCAACGGGCGGAACTGCGGGAAGAAAGAACTTTAGTTTAATTCAACAATTGGCTAATTGGGCAGAGAAGGATAAAACTGGAATTGGCTTTGATTCTTCTACTGTATTTGTGTTGCCGAATGGTGCCAGAAGAAGTCCTGATGCTAGTTGGATAAAACTTGAGAGATGGAATAAATTAACGACCAAAGAACAAGATGGTTTTCCTCCTATTGCTCCAGATTTTGCGATCGAATTGGTTAGCCCTAGTGATCTGACGAATCAACGTTACCAAGATTTGCAAAATAAGATGCAAGAATATATGGATAATGGAGTTAGGCTTGGTTGGTTAATGGAACCTAAAAGTAAAATAGTAGAAGTTTATTGTCCAGGTCAATTACCAGAGATTTTAAATAATCCAAAAAGATTAAGTGGTGAAGATGTCTTACCAGGTTTTCTTTTGAATTTAACTAACATTTTTGCTTGAAATAAATCTTAAAGAGCTAATTATTAATTACAATATTCATGAAATTTTTCGAGCAAATTAATTCTCATAGATATTTATACTGTACCTTTATTGGAGAACCAGAAGAGAATTCCTTAAGGTTAGAGTTAGCTGAATCTAAAGCCTATGGTTCAACAGAAGATATTCGCATCACAAAAGATGTTGTAATATCAGATTCTCGTCCGATTGGAGTCGTTTCAGGTTGTTCTATATACCAAGTAATATTCGACACTTATATTTGTTATAACGTAACAAATGAGTCTTATGCTCAAAATGCTACGGAAGATGAATATTTAGGTAGACTTTATAAGATTTATAAGAAATCAGCATTTCTCTCATTTATTAAACAAAGTACCTTTGCTACAAGTGATTATCCAGGCCCTTTTAAACATTATGGATTTTGCTGTTTAAATCATATTATTCATGTTGTATCTTGCGAACAACCAATAATAGTTTGTGAGATTAAATCCTAACAAATAAATCTTTTGGGATGGGAGTTTTCGTATTAAAGAAAATTATAAATTGAACTTAATTAGAGTGAATGGTTCTAGTAAATCCACTTTCTTAAAGGCGATCGCAAAGAACCGAGGCAATACTATTCGGCAAGGAGAAATAAATTAAAATAAAAACTTTAAATAATTTGTTTTGAACTAGAATATAGCCTTTCTTTAAAACCTTGGAACACAGTCGAAAAAATCAAATTTTTCCAACTCACGGGTCAATACATTGTCGGGGGTCCCCTAAAGGATACCGCTCCGCATATGGGGAGGACATCGTCCCCAGCAGGCGAGCGACCCTGGTGATTTTTAATCACCCAAGGAACACGCGAGATTGGGGTTTGGGGGACTGGTCCCCCAAGGAAAGTTATGGATTGAAGCAGATCATTTTGGACAAAAAATCGAATCTTATAGAGAAATAAAAATAAGTCTTACTCAAACAGCATTGAGAACCGAGGCTCTCACCTATCGCGACAACAAAAACCATTCCCAGTTAACAATTACCCATCACCTAACCTGACTTCTATCTAATAACAAACTCCTAATTAATCTCGCTGCCATTTTTTGCGTAAATTTTCCAGCAACAGTCTGCCCAAGTTGCTGAGTTTCTGGCTTAGAAATTATCTTAACCACAATCGAAACAACACGACTTGGATCAAAACCTGGAGTTTGTTGTAATAAACCCAAAATATTTTTCAAATGAGTCACCGCATAGGAATCTTCCTGTAATTCTGCGGGAATTTCCTGCACTGCCAAACCAACTCTCTGACGTACAGAAGTTGAAACATTCATCCAAGTTTTACGCCCCAGATTATCTAAGGCATTAACAATTTCATCAGCTAGGCGATCGCGGATAAAATTCCCTCTCTCTGAAAATAAATAATCTAAAGCTTGATTAACAATTTTATCAAAATCATAATCGACAGAATTATTAGCATTGCGCATCAAATTCTCCAATCGATGCCAACGGAAACCTTCCTCCTTAAACAGCAAATCCTTAAGCGAATCACGTAACTCAGGTGCAGGATCAGTTAATAAACGCTTCGCCACATAGGGATAAGCCTTACTTAGAACCTTGAAATCAGGCTCGATACCGATCGCGATTCCTTCAAGAGTAACCATCGAACGAATAATCAAAGCGTAATAGGCAGGCACCCGAAAAGGAAATTCATACATCATCGCCGACATCTCATCGGTAATGCTCTTAAAGTTCAACTCCGCAACACTAGCACCCAAAGCATTACCAAAAACATCAGTCAAAGCAGGAATAATCGGCGTCAAATCAGTCTCAGGAGTCAAAAAATCTAATTTGACATAATCAGTAGCTAAAGATTCAAAATCCCGATTGACCAAATGAACAATTGCTTGGATCAAACCATAACGCTGATAGGGTTTAATCCGACTCATCATCCCAAAGTCTAAATAAGCCAATTTCCCATCGGGCATTGCCAACAAATTACCAGGGTGAGGGTCAGCATGGAAAAAACCATGTTCTAATAACTGTCTCAAGGAACATTCCACCCCAACTTCTACCAAATGAGTTGCATCAATCCCCTGGGCTTGCACTTCCTCAATATTGGTCAGTTTTGTCCCTGTGATCCACTCCATGGTCAAAACCCGTCTGCCAGTATATTCCCAATAAATTTTGGGAACATAGATTTCTTCCATGTAGCCGTAGAGGTTGTTAAATCTCTCTGCGTTGCGTCCTTCTTGAGTGTAATTAACCTCTTCAAAAATTCTTTCTGCTAATTCATCGGTAATCGCAATTAAATTAGATTTAACTCGTTTAACGTTATTTTGAACGAAACTTGCTAGCGATCGCATAATGAAAATATCTAGGGCAATGCGACGCATCAAATCAGGTCTTTGGACTTTTACTGCAACATCTTCTCCAGTTTTGAGCTTACCCTTATATACCTGCCCCAAAGATGCTGCCGCGATCGGCTTGTCGGATAATTCGGCGAAAATTTCTTGAGGCATTTTCCCTAACTCTTCCTTGATGAAGCGAAAAGCAATTTCGTTAGGGAAAGAAGGTAATTGATCTTGTAATTTGGCTAATTCTTCTAAATAAACAGGAGAAACTAAATCTGGTCTAGTAGATAAAGCTTGACCAACCTTAATATATGCTGGGCCAAGTTTAGTTAAGATAGAGCGTAGTTTAATAGCCCTAGAACGTTCATTTTTAGCCAAATTGCCTGTAACTTTGTCCCACCAAGACGCGATCGCATAAGAAGCAAAGTAAAACGCGATCGTTATTATCCTAAACAGAACTTGAAACGGACGTCTGCGATATTTACGGTTAATCCTATCTGGGTCAAAGCGCCATTCTGCATTCGGTTCTTCGATATCAATATCAACTGTTGTCTCAGGATCAAAGCCAAGCTTATCTTTCTCCAGAGAGGCAAAGTCGCTAGAATCTGATTTCGGTAACGTAGAAACAGGCATTAATGTTTTTTGAACCATGGGAGTGAGGCAGACTATGAGAGGATTTGTAAATAATTGTAACAATATATTGGCCAATCGAGTTTAAATTCACTGAAAACCTTGACAGTTCAATCTTTAGGGAATGGCTAATGGCTAATGGCTAATTGCCAATTGATTCTTATAAAAGTATTTAAAGGGTAAAGCTTGGCTTTACGTGATTGTGGACTAAAGCGATCGCTTAAGGATCAAAAAGAATAGTTGAATAGTTTTCTAATATTTCCATTGCCGCCTCTCTCGATTAATCCTGATAATTTATCCTAACGAATTTCAAGATTTTATTTCAGAGTTTTATCCTCTCTTTTCCTGGACTTCTTGGATTAATTTTTGCCAAGTCTCATTAGGTTGCCAAAGTTTGTTTAAATCTTGAGTTGCCACTTCCTGATTTAACCCTTGATAAATTGTGCGATATAGATACATAAAAGCAGAAACTCGCAAGTTAGCAGCACAGTGAACAAAAATCTTTTGGGGCTGATATTTTTGCATTACCTCACAAAAGCAATCAAAGTCTCCTACCGTTGGATTATTAAAATCAATCGGAATATTAATATACTTCATCCCTAAGCTTTTAACAGATGTCTTTTCGTCGGCTAAAGCATTTTTCGAAGTAGGCAAAGCCAAATTAATTACTACTTGATAACCTGAGTTTTTAACTAAAGATAACTGATATTCTGTCGGTTGCCCTCCTGTTGCGATAGACTCAGAAAGTTTGAGATAGTTAAAGATATTTTCGACTTTATCTCCCATCATATTTATGCCTAAATAGCGATTAAGAAAAAGTTTTATAAAATTAAAAATTAGTTTAAAAGGATTAGTAATATTCATTACTTATTACTCATTACTCATTACTTATTACTTATTACTCATTTACCTTCTTCTCGGAACCGAGTAAGTGTAAAAATCATATGCCAATTTAGTATTAGGAAAAATGGCTCGTGCTTCCTGCTTGAGATTATCTAGCTGCAAAGGATTTCCTGGGGCATATCTCGGACTAAAATGAGTCATAATCAATTGTTTTACCCCTGCTAAGAGAGCAACTTGTGCTGCCATAGTTGAAGTAGAGTGTAAACGATCAAAAGCTAATCCTGCGTCTTGATGGGCAAAAGTCGCTTCATGGATTAAAACATCGCCATCTTCGGCTAATTCCACCGCGGCGTCACAAAACACTGTATCGGTGCAATAGATAACCTTGCGACCAATTTCTGGTTCATCACAGAGTTCTTGCCCATTAATTTGGCGACCATCTTCTAAAGTAATAGTTGCACCTTTTTTGAGTTTTCCATAGATAGGTCCAGAAGGAATTCCCAAGGCTTGGGCTTTTTCGATATTAAATTTGCCTGGACGATTTTTTTCGGTTATTCGATAACCATAAGCAGGCACACGATGTTTGAGTAATTTACAAGTAACGGTGAATTCTGAATCTTCATAGACTAATCCTGGTTTCACGGTGTGGATTTTTAACCTTGCACCGATGTTCATGTAGGAGTATTTTGCACAGGCGCGAAGATATTCTGCTAATCCAGGAGGTCCATGAATATCGATCTTTTGAGCATTGCCAGCTAAACCACTACTGGCGATCGCACCCATTAAACCAAAGGTGTGATCCCCATGCATATGGGTGATAAAAATTCTTCTGATTTGGGATGATTTTAGATCACTGCGTAATAGTTGATGTTGAGTGCCTTCTCCACAATCAAATAACCAAACTTCGGCTCGTTGCGGAAGCCTTAATGCCATACTGGAGACATTTCGCGATCGCGTTGGGACTCCAGAACTTGTTCCTAGAAAAGTGATTTCCACGTTTTAAATCTAATACTCCAACCCCAACCTAATACAAAAGCGCCTTTACACCTATTTTGGAGCAAGACG
>JBCCYD010000332.1:0-7018 GCA_039190385.1 Cyanobacteria bacterium P01_F01_bin.143
CCTGCCCTCGCAATCAAAGTTACTTTAGATAATTTCTAAATTTTTTATCCTGTACTTAGAAAATTGCCTCTTAGTAGTTAACCTCATTACTCTACAAAAAAAATATAAAGTTTTGGTTAAATACTGATGCTTATTAATCTCTTTAGTTAGTAATAATTATTTTGATTGTGAAGTGCAGACAAATTTATCAGTATTTTGTGCGAAAGTTACGAAAAATTACTATTGTTGACAAGAGAAATACATTTTATATTTGTATGTAGATAAGGCACAGATAAACAAACATTAAAGAATTTAAGAAATTACAAATTAATACCTAAGTAAAGATCATGAAATACAAGCAATTACTACAAAGAATTACCTGCTCTTGCCTAGGAACTTTAGCTGTTTCCCTAGCTTTTGTTCAATCTAGTTTTAATAATGCTCAGGCAGCTCCCATCTCTGTTGGAGGAAGCAATGCTTGTCAGTTAGATTGGAGTGAAGTTAATAAAGCAAGTACTACAGCTTGGAATTTTACTGGAGACATTGGCGATCGCGATGATTTATCAAGAGTTTATTATCATTCACCATCGAGATTATATATTAGAATTTCTGTTGCCCAAAGATGGAATTGGAATGGCAAAAAAGCTGCCCCTAGTTTAGGTCAACCAGAATTGGCAGATGATAATCGTTTTGTACCCAAGATCACGGATTATTCCCATTATGGAACTGGTGGTTATGCTTTAGGAGAATATTTATTCGCGATCGGACTGAATACAACTGATCATGATCTAAGTGTGAATGATGCGATTAATCAATTAGAAATCGAATTTTTCCAAGACGAATCCTTAACCCAAAAAGCAGAAGTTGCAGACTTAAACTTTGTAGCTACAGATTTAGATTCTGGGTTAACAAATACAGAACAAATTATTATTAAAGTTGAAGATATTAGAGGTAATGAACCTGAGCTTTATTTCGATAAACCTCTCAATAGTTCAATTGATGATAGTCTAATCAATCTTGGCAATAATACTGTTACAGGAGTAGCAAAAGAAATTACTGACAGTACAGGAAATATTGCTCCAGTTATCAAAGGAAATACTCACAAGTTATCTCTAATCTATCAATTGATGAATTCTCCTAGTACTGCGAGCAATGATGCGGCTAATAAATATACCTATATTTCCAATTTATCCTGGTGTGGCCAAGTCTCTAATTTTCCTAATGATGAACCAGTTGATAATCCTAAAAAAACTGCAATCCAGCCTTTTGCCGATTAATAAAATTAGACCAATCGATTCAAAAGAGAAAAAACACCAAATAATACTAGTAAAGTCCCACTTACTGGATTAATCCAACCAGACCAACGACGCAATTCCAATAACTTTTTAATCGATGCCGTAAAAGTTCCAGCCAAAACCAAAGGTGCAACATAACCCAAAGCATAGGCAAGTAATAAACCTGCACCCAAAAGCAAATCTTGAGTAGTAGCAACCCAGGCAAGTAATGTAGCGAGTACTGGAGTACTGCAAGGAGAGGCCACTAATCCAAAAGTTAGACCTAATAAATAAGAGCGAACACCATGAGGCAGCTCATCGGTAATCCATTCCGTCGCACCTAAAGAAGGAAAACGTAATGGCACTATTTCTAATAAATTCAATCCCATGATGATCGCGATTAAGCTCACGACAATGGGTAAACCAATCCCGATTTGTCCGTAAACTTTACCGATGGTCGTGGCAATAATCCCTAAAATAGCTAGAGTTGTAGCTAAACCCAAAGCAAACCAACTAGACTGGGTTGCCGCTTGCCATCTACCCTGAGATTCATAACCCCCAATATATCCAATGGTAATGGGCAGCATGGACAACATGCAGGGAGTAAGACTAGTGAGGAGTCCTGCCATGAAGATAATTCCCATGCTCACAAGACTTAGATGATCTAATTGTGTTGCTACTAAATTATCGGCAAATCTTTCGATGTAGAATAGCTGGGTTTCTAGAAATTCCATTATTTAAATTCAAAGTTTTTCCGTAATAAATTGTAACATTGACCGAAAATTTGGGATGCAAGCCCCATCCTTCAGCGTAGCGTAGGACGGCTGTGATCTTCTGCTAAAATACCAGTTATGAAAGCTAGATATCAGTATCGAATCTACCCTAGAGCAAATCAGATTGAGCCTTTGGCAAAAGCCTTTGGATGCAGTCGTGTGGTCTGGAATGATGCTTTATGGATATATAAAAATGCTTTCAAAAATGGCGCACCAAGACCAAAAGACGTAGATAAGTTGGTCATCACTCAAGCGAAGAAAACCGAATCAAGAGCTTGGTTGTCTGAGGTCTCAAATATAGTCTTGCAGCAATCTTTCAGAAATTTACAGAAGGCATGGAATAACTATTTTTCTAGCCTAAATGGCACCAGAAAAGGTAAACCGGTTGGTCAACCTAAACTAAAAAAGAAAACTTCCAGACAATCAATTAGATTTATAAAAGGTGGTTTCTCTGTACATTCATCTTCAGTTAAATTAGCGAAAATTGGTCATGTGCCAATGGTGGTATCTCGACCATTACCTTCGCCCCCATCAAGTGTAACCATTATCAAAGATACAACTGGCAGGTATTTCGCTTCGTTTGTAGTTGAAGTGCCGGAAACACCATTACCACCAACAGATTGCAGCTGTGGTATTGATTTGGGGCTAACTCATTTTTGTATTTTGAGTAGTGGGGAAAAAATCGAGAATCCTCGACTACACAAAAAGATACTTAAACGGATTAAGAAAGCGAATCGTAGACTAGCTAAAGCCCAAAAGGATTCTAAGCGCAGACAACGACGCAAAAGAAAGTTAGCCAAACTCCACGCTAAAGTTAAAGACCAAAGAACAGATTTTCTTCATAAGCTAACTACAAGGCTAGTGCGTGAAAACCAAACCCTAGCAGTAGAAGACTTAAATGTTAGCGGCATGGTTAAAAATAGGAAATTGAGTCGTGCTATATCGGATGCTGGCTGGTCTAAATTTAAGACCATGCTAACGGCGAAGTGTGACAAATATGGTCGTAATTTAACCATAGTAGATAGATGGTATGCTTCTTCGCAAATTTGCTCTTGTTGTGGCAAGTCTGGAGGAAGGAAACAACTAGATATTCGTGAGTGGGAATGCTTGTATTGCAATACAATTCACGACCGAGATATCAACGCCGCGACTAATTTAAAGAGATGGGCGGGTGGGCAATCCGACCAGGATAAAAACGGACGTGGAGCGAGTGTCAGTCTACCAGAGGTAGCAGTTTGCGGTGAAGCGTCAACTACCTACGAGCAACTTAGCTTGTTCTAGGAATCTCCGTTCTTGACGCGAAGCTAATCCTTTAGGATAGCGTCAGCGGAGGACGGAGAGGATGTCAAATTCCTGCGGTGAGGCGTAGGGACTTCTTACTTCAATGATTAGGTACTAGATCTTGTGAGGTGGAGCGGAAGATATCTTGAGATTATATTTCAATCTTGATGACAAACTGATAAGATTAGAAGTTCTGGATACTAAAAATATAGTGAGAGTATTATAAGTAGATACCCATAGGAGAAGATATGGCAAAGCGTGTTCCTGTAGTTTTAAATGAAAGCGTTTCCAAATTAGGCAAAAATGGCGACCTAGTAGAAGTTGCTCCTGGTTATGCCCGTAATTATTTGCTACCCAAAGGTCTAGCAAGTATTGCTACTCCAGGAATCATCAAACAGGTTGAACAAAGAAAAGAAAAAGAAAGACTACGTAAATTAGCAGAAAAACAAGAGGCTGAAGATCGCAAAACAGCACTCAAAACCATCGGACGTTTGGTTATTCGCAAACAAGTTGGTGAAGCTAATGCTATTTTCGGAACAGTAACAGCTCAAGAGGTGGCAGACCTGATCAAAGAAAAAGCCATGCTAGATGTTGATAAAAGAGGAATCACCGTTCCCGATATTAGTATTACTGGAGAGTATAAGGTAGAAGTTAAACTTCATCCTGAAGTGAGCGCTACGGTTGATATTGAAGTTGCTCCTTTGTAAGAGTAAGTGATGAGAATTTGCGGTGCGACATTGTTACTTCAAAGTAAGTGATAAAGATGCGCACCGTTTTACTTATTTCTAAAATACAGATTTCTTGCCTTCAGTATTCAAATTGTCGTATACGGTTATGATCCTATTTTCCAGTTGTTCAATTTTGATTTTTAAGACTTGGGAATTGTCTTCTGCGGTTGAATTTTGAAACGCGATCGCGGCGGTAAGGAACATCAAAGTTGTAATTAATCGATTGGCAATGTTAACCATGTTTTTCGGCATCAATCTATTCTCCTCAAATTCCTTGCATATCTACATATAATGGTGGGATACACAAGTGAAATATTCGATAATATTCCAGTTATTCAAGTGTCACAGGCTGCTGATATCCATCGTTTGATAAATATTTCATTTTAATATTGAATAACATTTTGGTAACTTTCCAGTAGCACCAAAGATCAAGAAAACCACATTAGAATAGCCTAGTAGGATGTGGAAATAATAGGAGTACTTAGAAAATATCATAATGAATGATGTAACTTTTTTACGTCCTTTGGTATGGATGGACTATCGTTTGGCAATTCTTTTTACCGTGATTGCACCTTTGGTCTTACTGCTGTGGTCGGTAATTCAAAAAAAAGAAGCCATGCAAAAGTTGTTAATCATTTACTGGCGAGTAGCGAGCTTGCTGATGATTACTGTGTATCTAATGATTCCAGGATGGAAAATTAGTTTTCTGACTGGGATTGCTGGTCGTATTTTAATTCCTCTCACATTATGGTTCTGGGTTGATTTAAATGAAGAGATTAGAGATTTACCCCAAAGTCTCCTAAAATTAGTCTTTACTTCTTGGCGCTGGGCTGTGACAGTCTATTCTCTTTTGGGCGTAGCCGCTAACAGTTTATTTATTCCCTGTGGTTTCTCTGCTGACACTGCGGGTGCGGCAAAATGCCAAGTTTTGCTAGAAGCGCCCCGAATATACCGAGAACTTCTCCATGCAAAAGAAGGAAATGAGGGATTTTTAGGTTTTCTGGGGGCATGTGGATTATGTGTTTATATTATCTATCTTGTCTATTTTTTATTAGTGAGATTGGGTAAGCAAGGACGTTCAGCTTTAGAACAATAAGATAAATATTAGGTGTTGACAGTGAGAAGCCCCATTAGTTTCCGTTTAGAGCAATATACGATTAAACGAAAATCAGAAGTATTGATTGTCCAGGTAGAAACTCCGACTGGAGAAGAAGATACCGTCTTAATCTATAGTGGCTTCTCCAGTTCTTTAACTAGACCGACAGCTTTTGACCCAGATATTCCTGTAATTGAAGAGAATGCCAAGATAATTTCTATTGATCGCGTAGCAAGTCCTTACGATCCAGCGGAACCTGAATATATTCAAACTGGTCTAACTTTAGCAGAAATGGAACAATTTCTTGTGGAAGTAAATGTTTAAACGAAATCAAAATATCAGCTGTCTAGGACATTATGAAATGGGGAAGAATCTCGGAAAAAAAATATTTATCATTGTTTTATTAGCTGCTTTTATTTTTTTTACACAGACTAATAAGGTTTGGACTTCGACGATAGGCAATAATTCTGATTTCTTGATTGCTCAGGTAGACAATAATGCTGAGTTGGGGAAAGAATTTTATATCGAGAATTGTAGTCGTTGCCATATTCCCCTTCCTGCTGAAGTCTTACCCACTGATACTTGGCAAAAAATTCTGGAAAACCCAGGTGATCATTATGGGGAAAGTTTACCGAAGATGGTTAGTATTACCGTGAGATTGATTTGGAGTTATTTGAGATTTTATTCTCGTCCCTCTTTGGAAGGAGAAGTTACTCCAGAATTTGTGACTAATTCGCGTTACTTTAAAGCTTTGCATCCTCTGGTTGAGTTACCAAGACCTGTTAGTTATCAAAGCTGCAAAATTTGTCATACTGGCACTGCGACCTTGGATTATCGTCTTCTTACGACCGAATGGGATGACTAAGTATTATGATGTTCTGCAATCGCTTAATCTAGGGTAACCTGAGCTCAAGTAATTTTCGTAGTTGTTATTATTTTTAACGATTAAATTCTTTTTAATATTTTTGGGATTTACCTGACAATAATTCGGATTGTAATGTTGATAGCATTCTTGGATATGTGATATAGCATCTAACAAACCCATAGATTCAGTCTTTAATGTTATTTCCCATAATGAAAGAATTGTTTCTAGTTTACCAACTCTTGCTAAGCTAAGGTTAGCTTGGCTATATGGATAAGAGCTATATTGCGCAATATCCACAAGTACTTCAATAGCTAAATTATTATTAATTCTCTCTAGTGCTAGTATTACCGTTTCTATATCTGGCAATTTTAGATAATTTTCTTGTTTCGTAACTTCTAAACCTTCATCTGGAAAGTGTTTTAATAGACGGACTGTTTTTTCTCCACCTAAGATTCCTAAAATAGATATTATTGTATTTACAATAGCAAAATCATTAGTATTTTGAGCTAATTGAATTAAATATTCTTCTATATCTTCTCCTCCAATGACGCCAAGAGCTTGAATTATACTATTTTTAACATGAATATTTTCCTCTGATAAATCTTCAAGTGCTTCGATTAAAGGATGTTTTGCTAATTCACTTCCCATTAACCGCAATCCATTTACCACACCTTCTCTAACTATTGCTTTGGGATGTTTTAATTTTGTAATTAATAAAGGAATATCTGATCTATCACCAATTTTGCCTAAAGCATAAGCAGCATAGGCTTGTATTTTAGGGTTTATATCTTCTGTAAGTTGGCGTAATTTGTATTTGACTTCAACAAAATCGAAACAGCCTAACTTATAAATAGCTTCTACCCTAATTTGCTCATTATCTTCTTGAACTCTTTCTAAAAGGAAATTATGTATTGGTTGAAGCTTTTTTACTTGTAAAATTAGATCTAAATCGGTTGTGTATACTTGAGGTTTTATCAATTCTAGAGTTAACTCAAATATTTTACAATTATTACTCTTTAAGC
>JBCCYD010000333.1:0-7007 GCA_039190385.1 Cyanobacteria bacterium P01_F01_bin.143
AGTGGATTTTACAACTCTAGATAATCTTTTAGCCGATAAGATTATTAATATCGATAATATTGGTGTAATTTGGATTGATTGTCAGGGAACTGATAGCTGTTGGAAAAATTCATTTCCTCCTGCAAAAACCAAACCTTCACTACCCTGACAATCAATCCAAATTACACCAATATTATCGATATTAATAATCTTATCGGCTAAAAGATTATCTAGAGTTGTAAAATCCACTTTCTCTGAAGTAAAGGTTTCTTCGGCAAATAAATTATTATTAGTTGCGTGGTTTTCTGTAATATTTAAACGAAAATCTCCACAATTATTCGGGCTACAAATCAACTCTTGTTCCCCAATGGTATTTGCTACTCCATATTTAAGACATTGAATTTTATCTTGTAAATCGTTGAGCTGACTATTCCAGCGTAAAAACCGATAATTGAGTTGGGCAGGTTCCAGACAAATTGCTTGGGTAAAATATTTGCTTTTGATTGCATAGATTGATGTAGAGCCAATATTCGCGCCAATATCTAAAAAACAATTTTTCTCCGAAGTGATTAAAGCTTTAGCTGATAAAAAATGCAAACATTCTAATAAGTCGTCGAGTTGAAAAGGCTTACTATTAAGGGCAAAATTCAACTGCATGCGATCGCTACCTGGATATGCAATATAAGCATCAATAGTTTTATTTTTAGTAATAACTCCTGGAATATGAGCTAAATTATCTAATAATATTTGGGTTTTATTCAGTTCTTGATATTCTTCAGAATCTAAAAATAAATTGAGCAATTCTTGATTGTTATAATCTGTTTTCAACCATTCCTTGACTTCCGATTCTTCTGGCTCTCTCTGTAATATCTTTTGGTAAAGAAAAGTAATAAAATCTTGTCTTTTCGTTTCTTTTACTTGTAGTTCTTCTACTACAGCTTGATATTCAAATTGAATTTGCTTTTTTTCTTTGACAATTCCTTTGACTTGAGGAATTTTGAACAATAGTTTGTTGACAAAGCGATTTAGCACCATAAAATTTCTCACTTGAATTTCACTTTATTATAGGTAATAGATGCAAAATATACTGAGCCAAAGTAACGCCATCTACTCCTAATTCAGTTCTCTCTTGGGCGGCTAAAATTCCTGCTTGAGCATGCAGCCAAGCTGCGGTTGCCACATTGTGAAATAACTGTTCTGGTAAATCTATATTTTTACTTTGGCAAAGCTGGGCTGTTAAACCACCAATCAAGCCAGTTAGGACGTCCCCGCTACCGCCTCTGGCAAGGGCTGGAGTACTTTGGGGAATCATCCAGATTTGTCCTTGGGGATTTGCGATCGCGGTTCTCGCTCCTTTCAATAAAACTATAGCCTTGCTTTCTTTACTTGCTTCTCTGACAGCTTCGAGACGGTCGCCATCGGTAAACTCGATACTAGGAAATAACCTTTGAAACTCGCCTTCATGGGGAGTCAAAATTCTCAGACCAGAATCGGCAAATTCCTTGTGATTAGATTGTCCATTGAGCCAAAATTGCGCTAATAAATTCAAGCCATCAGCATCTAAAATTAGAGCTGATTTGACAGCCAAAACTCTTTTGACGATCGCGGCTGCATCTTTAGTTATCCCGCAACCACAGGCGATCGCATCAAATTTGTTTAACTCTGCATCAGAAAAAGGCAAAGACGAGATCGCACCCGATGAGGTTTCTGCGCAACCAATAACTAAAGCTTCGGGTAACTGACTAACGAGTAAAGATTTAAGAGATTTTGGTACCGCGATCGACAACATTCCCACACCGCTTGCTCTCGCTCCCAAGGCCGTTAAAATAGCCGCCCCCGCATAACGTTCCGAGCCACAAATCAGTAGCAAATGTCCCTGACGATATTTATGAGTAATCAGAGGACGAGGTAACGGTAAAAATTCTCTAACTAATGGTTTAGTAATTACCTGAATGGTTTCTTGGAGATTAATAATTGCTTCGATATCAGCTACGGGAATCCCAAAATCTAACTTAATTGCTTGACCAATATAGGCCAAAGCTTGATCTTGAAAAAAAGCGCGTTTCCATAAACCCAAACAAAGAGTATGAGTTGCCTGAACTGCTACTCCCAAAACTGCGCCCGTGTCGGTATGAATTCCCGAGGGAAGATCGATACTAACTATAGGTTGTGACCAACTATTTAACTCTGCTACTGCTGTGGCGATATTTCCTGAGAGCGATCGCGTCAAACCAAAACCAAACAAACCATCAATAATTAAGTCGCATTCTTGCAAGGATTCAATCTTTTCAGAGAAAGGAATTCCCAAGCTACGAACATATTTGCTATGACTTGCTGTCAACTCTTTAACTTTAGTAAAAGCACAATAAATCTTTACCACGTAACCTGCAAAATATAGTTCCCTAGCAATGACGAAAGCATCTCCACCATTGTGACCAGGCCCCACAACAATTCCCACTTGAGCATATTTTTCTACAGGATAAAGCTCTTGAATTTTGCGAAAACATAATCCCGCAGCTTTTTCCATCAAAGCTGGGACGGGCATTCCTGCACTAAATATTCGTTCTTCAATAGCTCTCATTTGTTCCGCTGAGACGATGATATTAGACGAAGAAATATTCATAGATTGATTTAAGAATTTGTCCAAGGCTCTACTTAAGTGATAACCACAGGTTTCATAGTAAATTCATCGAAAACTGATGAAACTTTATCATAACTCTAACCACAGCATAGTAAATCAACGTATATTGAAGATATAGAGAACAACTTAATTGTTTCCCCGAGAAACTGAATTTTTATTTGAAATTATTATTGTTTTTCCTTAACTAAAATCTGTGTGTATTCGACTGCTTCTGATTATTCCAGAGGCAGTTTTTTTTGTCCAGAATTATACTTAGGTGATAACCGCAAGTTTTATGGTAAATTTATTGAAGACTAGTCAAACTTTATCATAGCTTTAACTGCGATACCGTAAATCAAAGTATATTAAGGATATAGAGAACAACTTAATTATTTCCTCAAGAGATTGAATCTTTATTTGAAATTATTATTTTCTCCTTAATTAAAATGTGTGTGTTTGACTGCTTTTGATTCTTCCGAAAGCAGTCTTTTTTTGTTCACAATTACACCTAAGTGATAACCGCAGTTTTTATAGCAAATTTATTGAAATTTAGTAAAGCTTCATCATAACGTTAACTACAGCATAGTAAATCGACGTATATTAGAGACATAGAAAACGACTTAATTATTTCTTCAAGAACCTGAATCTTTCTTTGAAATTATTATTTTGTCCGTAACTAAAATTTGTGTTTATTCGACTGCTTTTGTTTCTTCCAGAAGCGGTCTTTTTTTGTCACTACTTACACTTAGAGAACTTGATTGATGTAGAACGTTACAAAAATACATAGTTGTTAATTTCAAGTCGCATAAATGAAGTTGCAAGGCTTCTAACTCGGTGAATTAGAATTTACGGATGAATTTTATTTATGTCAAACCTAGGTATATCAGTATTTATACCTGTTTACAAAAGCTTATTCTTTGCTAAAACTAAATAAACTGTAGCCATAGCTGCGAATATCTTAAATAATCAAGTTATTCTCCAGGCTTATATATTAAGATCATAAACTTTACCAACTATGAGTGATAATACCAACCATTTTCCATCACCAGAATCTTCCTTAGATTCTCAAGAAAATAATGATAATTGTCCCCCTACAAATACGACGGAGAATATCACAGGAGATTTATCAGAAGAACCAAGCACATCCCAACTTGTTGCGGAATCCCAGTCTACTAGCAAGACACAAAAAAATATTGATTGGCAAAAATTAGCTCATAAACTGCGAGAACATAATCGCAAGCTACTGAAAAGAGTTTTTATTTTAGAGCAAGAAGTGGTAGAAGCGAAAAACCGGGGTCAAGAACAAGATAATCAGTTTGTAAATAATAATCTATTAATTGAACAACAGACAGAGAAGCTAAATGAGCATCAAGAAGAGGTTGCTCATTTGTTGCAAGAGGTGGAAACTGTTCAACAAAAATTACGAGAACAACAGGCTTTGACCAAAGATTTTGTTCAGCAGTTGGAGATATCCCAACAAGAAGCTGCCAAAATGGAAAGAGAATGTACTAGGCTTCAAGATGCAAATAATGAAAAGGACTATAAGCTTGTAGCGACCAATAAACAAATCAACGAATTACAAAATCGGTTGGATCGTCAACAGCAAAATACTATTAAGTATCGAGCTGCTTTGGAAAAATATATCTCTACGGGAGATTTTCCTCAAGAAAAGGTTCCATCATCTTCTTTTCCCCAACTTATTGGTAGTGAGCCGATAAAATCTTGGGCGGAAACTCATGATCCTGGGTCAACACCTCTGGTTGCTAAGGATTTGGAGGTTCCAGAGTATGCGGAGGTTTCTCCTTTGATAACGAAAAAAGAAGTTCCTGCTAAGTCTAATTGGCCAGCGCCAGAAATTGCGGTGCTCAAGAAGGAAAATCAGCCTAAATCTATTGCTGCGGTGAAACTCCCTAGTTTTCCTCGTAAGTCTTCTTCCTAAGAATTGAGTGATTAGGTGTTAAGTCTCGCTGTATAGTTTGGTTGGTAAGCCATCGATGCTTTCGAGATTTTTTTGTTTTTGATATTTCTGGATTCCTGTTGCTCCTTTATTTTTGGCCCAGGTGATTAGGGTTTGTCTTTCTTCCTGGAATTCATATAGGGGTACTCCATATCCGCAAGAAGTTTGGACGGATTCGATTTTTAATAAAATTATCTGTCTGGCACCAGGAAATTCAGAAAATAGAGAACTTATTTCGGAGGCGCGATCGCTTTTGAGATCAATTACTGTACCTTGACCATATAGACGAAGAATTAATGGTTTTTTGGTGAAGCTACAAAACATCATCGTCATTCGGCCATTCTCATTAATATGAGCTGCTGTTTCATTGCCACTTCCTGTTAGATCTAAATAGGCAACGGTTTTGGGATCGATATGGCGAAAAGTATCGATTCCTTTGGGGGATAAGTTTATCCTGCCTTTGTTGGGGGCAGTGGCAGTGAAAAAAATCTTTTGCTGGATAATAAAATCTTGTAATTCTGTTGTTAGTTCTGAGTAAAATTCAGCCATGATCACAGTTATTTGATTTCAATTGTTGCCAGGATTCTATCATGGTTGGTTCTAGTTTATTTTGAGATTGCGATCGCGAAGCGCCTCGCTTTACCGAGACCGCATGTACAGGGATAAAGCGCGATCGCAAGTAATTGCTGATTGCTAATGGTTTGACCTCGCATTATAAATGAGACTAACGGAGAAGGATATTTAGTTAATATCGTCTATTGCGCCGATGATTTTTTTATGGATTTTTATTTTATCTTCTGTGCCATCAATAACTAATAGATTATCTGGATAATTGTCAAAAATCTTTTGATAATTTTTTCTTACTTTGCTTAGTTTGTCTTTGGTTTCATAAATTTCTTTTAAAGAACGATTTTTGATTCTGGACAAAGATACTTCGGGAGGTATATCTAAATAAATTGCCAGATCTGGATTAGGGAATTTGTGATTTAGGTTGCTAACAAATGCAAATTCTTCTGGCGTTTGACAATTATAAGATAGGGAAGAAAAGTAGTATCTAGTACAGATAACATGGAAACCATCATTAATTAGCTTGAATACTCCATCAACGTCGTTATATAAGTGATCATGGCGATCTGCGGCAAAAAGATAAGCCATTTGTTCATCAAATAAATCAGCGTCTTCGGTAAACAAAATTCTTTTTTTGAGGGCTTGCCTAATCAGATTGCCAATAATTCCGCTGGAAGGCTCGGGACTAATTACGGCTTTTTCTCCTTGAGATACAAAATATTCTTTGAGCAGTTCTGATTGAGTGGAAGATCCAGAACCATCGATTCCTTCTAAAACAATAAATAGTTTTTTCTTCATTTAATTTGAGACTTCTGCCATTTCAATGGTTCGCTGTTCAATATCTTTAACTAAGAAATTCAGAGGTCTATCACGACGGATTTTGTATTTTAATCTTCGAGATTGGATTCTTAATAATACTTCTTCTAAACAATCGCGATCGAAACAAACATGGCGTTGGCGATCGCGGTCCCCTCTACTAGCACCAGAAATTATATGGAGTTGGGTATTCTTTTTTAGTTGATACCATAAACCATCATTATTATTTTGAAAGCTGGGGTTTCGAGGAGTGCCGGCTAAATACATTTGATCCAAGCCGCCTGCGCCCATTGCTTGTTCGTAGTTGTAATAGTAATGAAGCGGGACATCCGCAGCCGACAGATTGAGCAATCCTTCATAAAATTCCCGAGCAACTTGGAGATCGGAAACCATAATCGTATAAACTTTGGGGGCACTGGAGAGAAACATCCACATTGCTCCGCCATAGGCAACTAAAAGCATCACCATAATTCCCTGGGTGGAAAAGAGACTATCTAGAGAAATTGGCGGGAGAAATGCACCTAAAAGGTTAAATATGATCACGGCTGTTTTTATCAATCAGTATTTTTATGAATTGTTTTAGTTCTTAAATTATAGGAAATTAACGAAAAGAAATAGCTATGACTTCTAGAGTGTGATTCAATTTAACTCAACTCGGTATTTTCGCCCATCTACAGTAACAAAATCGCCAGTTCTGAGTTTACGACCTCTACGAGTTTCTAATGAGTCGTTCACCATGACTTCTCCGTCTTGGATGATTATCTTGGCTTCTCCTCCAGTTTGGGCAATTCCCTGCCATTTGAGAAATTGATCGAGTTTAATGTATGGTTCTGGATTGGTTGATGTTTGAGGCATTATTTTTTATAGCGAGGATAGAACTTGATGCTGGCTTTATTTATGGATGCTTGATTTTTAAGATTTCATCAAGTTTCTTGGTCTAAGATCACAGATTACACCAAACATCGATAAGATATTTGTAAGTGATTATAGCTACGTAAATATACTAAATCTTTTTAAAATAATTATAGATGTTAAGTAAACTGTTTTCTTTTAGGAAAATTAATCCCA
>JBCCYD010000334.1:0-6944 GCA_039190385.1 Cyanobacteria bacterium P01_F01_bin.143
TGGAAAACTCAGCGCCATATCCTCCAAAGGTCTTTCTTGATTCATCTCTAACCTTAGATTTCTTTCTTCATCAGCTTCTGAAGATAAACAACATTATTTCTGTATCCTTAGCTACATTCCTAATTTGGAATTGCTGACTCGTCGAACTCACGTTTGACAACTGCGCTTTCACCTTAAGTTGTCACCAATATACTTGACTGTATCAGCTGAACACTCAAATAAGATAATTCATTCTGAAGAGATTTCTTCTTTGAAATCAATAATTAGTTGCATATTTTCTAACATCAAAGACCTTAGATCTTGAGTCAAGGGAACTTGCCCATTATCGCCAAACCATCTATTAAATAAAGCTACTGAACTATTGTCTTGATTGATAAAACCTTGCATAAAACCAACCAAAGCATAATTCACATGATTGAGAAGTTGTGAGTTATTTTCGGGAATCATACAGGCAATTCCCTCCTCAGAATAGTAACCGATAAGACTAAAATCTTCTGCGTTGTTAGCTTTTTGCAACCAGCTACCTAATAAAATGCCATCATCAGCAAAAGCATCAATGGCACCTGTTTCTAAAGCGGTGTAACCTTCATTGCGATCTTTTAAATAAACTATGCTAGCATTAGTTGCAGCTCTTTTTATCGCTAATTCATTAGTTGTTCCTGGTAAAACCCCAATTCTTTGACTTGCCAAAGATTGCTCGATCTCTGGATAGCTATTTTGCCTGACTAATAGTCTCGTGCCCGTAATTCCATAGCTAACAGAAAAGTCGATTTTGCGATCTCTTTCCCAAGTGAAACTACTCGCATCACAAACAATATCTACTTCTTGATTAACTAATTGAGGAATCCGGTCTTTAGGTTCAAGTGCTACCAATCTTAATTTGATTTTACGACCTAATTCTCGTTCTAATTGTTGCTGAATCAACCTCAGCATATCAACAGAATAACCAACTAACTGTTCTTGATTATCTGCATAAGCAAATGGAAACGCATCTTTACTTGTCCCAGCAGTTAAAACTCCCGTTCTCGCAACTTTTTCCATTACAGTTTCTGCGATCGCACTTTGGGTGGTTAAACCTATTCCTGCAATGGTCATAGCAGATAACCATAATTTTAATAATCTGCGGTGTTTAAAGATATTTAATTCCATAGCTATGTTTGACGACAATCAACTTATCGTTTTCGATTATGGAACAAGTTTTTCTAAATTATGAGAAAATCAACCAAATTAATTAAAGATTATTCAATTCTTTATCAATTAAGTTAAACATATAGCAAGTATTAGAAGATGGCGTATTATTTGTTGATTACATAGAACCTATAAAATCCATAATTTTTTAATATTTGCTAATAGAAAAATAATCTATGAAAAGTTGGTATTACGATAAAGAAAACTATTAAAACTGTGATAAAAGATACTGTAACAGAATGGAAGATATTGTAGTAAAAATGGAGTGATGACCTAAAATATAACGAGAATCTTAAGCTTTAAACTTTTCGTTATACTCAATTAATTAACCAAAATTTAACCAAGTATTTCTAGGATCTCTAGAATAGAAAACAAATTTGCTGATCTCTCTTCAAAGAAAAATCAAGAACTATGGTTTCTCATCTTCCTAAAGACTCAGTATCGGAAAAAATTTTAACCCCTGAAGAATTAAAACAGATAGACGCTTACTGGCGTGCTTGCAACTATCTTGCGGTGGGGATGATTTATTTACGGGACAATCCACTATTAAAAGAACCATTAAAAGCAGAACATATCAAGCAAAGATTACTGGGGCATTGGGGCTCATCTCCCGCTCTAAGTTTCACTTATGTTCATCTCAATCGTCTAATTAAAAAATACGACTTAAATTCAATTTTCCTTGCTGGTCCAGGACATGGCGCACCAGGAGTATTAGGGCCTGTATATCTTGAAGGAACTTACTCAGAAGTTTATCCCGATAAAAGCGAAGATCTCGAAGGAATGCAAAAGTTCTTCAAGCAATTTTCTTTTCCTGGTTACATCGGAAGTCATTGCACCCCCGAAACTCCAGGCTCGATCCATGAAGGTGGCGAATTAGGGTACAGTGTTTCCCATGCTTTTGGTGCAGTTTATGATAACCCCGATCTCATTGCGGCTTGTGTGGTTGGAGATGGAGAAGCAGAAACTGGACCTCTGGCGACGGCTTGGCATTCTAATAAATTTCTCAATCCGATTCGCGATGGTGCGGTCTTGCCAATTCTTAATCTAAATGGCTATAAAATCGCCAATCCGACAATTCTGTCTCGTATTAGCCCAGAAGAGCTAGAAAATCTCTTTAAGGGTTATGGTTACGATCCCTATGTTGTAGAGGGTTCAGATCCGGAGTTGATGCACCAAAAAATGGCAGCAGTCATGGAAGAATGCATCGTTAAAATTCGCGACTATCAACAAGAAGCTCGAAGCCAAAATAAAGCTTTTCGTCCTCGTTGGCCGATGATAATTCTGCGGACTCCTAAAGGCTGGACTGGCCCATCGGAAGTTGATGGACATAAAGTAGAAGGATTCTGGCGATCGCATCAAGTGCCTATGGGTGCTATGCATTCCAATCCCGAACATGTCCGGCTCCTCGAACAATGGATGAAAAGTTACAAGCCAGAAGAATTATTTGATGCTAATGGAACTTTGATTCCTGAGTTGAAAGAGTTAGCCCCAATAGGTATCAAGCGTATGAGTGCTAATCCTATCGCTAATGGTGGCTTATTACGCAAAGACCTAAAATTACCTGATTTTTGTGACTATGCGGTGGATATGGAGCAACCAGGGACAGTAGAAATCGAAAATACGCGAGTATTAGGTAAATTTCTGCGGGATGTCATGAAAAATAACATGACTAATTTCCGAGTCTTTGGCCCCGACGAAACTGCTTCTAATCGCCTACAAGATATCTACGAAGTAACCAAAAAAACTTGGATGGCAGATTATCTACCAGAAGACGAAGATGGTGGCATGCTATCAACCGATGGTCGGGTAATGGAAATGTTAAGTGAACATACTCTAGAAGGCTGGTTAGAAACTTATTTGCTCACAGGAAGACATGGTTTTTTCCATAGTTATGAAGCCTTTGTCCATGTAATCGATTCGATGTTTAACCAACATGCTAAATGGTTAGATATCTGTAAAAAACATGTTCCTTGGCGTGCTTCGGTTTCTTCTCTGAACTTGATGCTCTCTTCTTTGGTCTGGCGACAAGACCATAATGGATTTTCTCACCAAGACCCAGGTTTTGTGGATTTAGTAACCAATAAAAGTGCGGATGTAACTCGTATTTATTTTCCCCCCGATGCCAACTGTTTGCTGTCTGTTGCCGATCATTGTTTAAAAAGCAAAGACTATATCAACGTCATAGTTTCTGATAAACAAAAGCATCTGCAATATCTCACAATGGATGAAGCAATCAAGCATTGCACTAAAGGTATTGGGATTTGGGAATGGGCAAGTAATGATCATGTGGGAACTAAAATTAATGAGCCTGATGTAGTGATGGCTTGCTGTGGTGATATTCCCACCATGGAATCTTTGGCGGCTACGGCAATTTTACGAGCAGAATTACCTGATCTCAAGGTGAGATTTGTTAACGTTGTCGATTTATATCGCTTACAAAGTGCTGCAGAACATTGTCACGGTTTATCGAATAAAGAGTTTGATCTTATATTTACTCCTGATAAACCGATTATCTTTAACTTCCACGGTTATCCTTGGTTAATTCATAAATTGGCTTATCGTCGTACCAATCAAGAGCGTATTCATGTCAGAGGCTATAAAGAACAGGGTAATATCAATACTCCTTTAGAACTGGCAATCTTAAATCAAATAGATCGCTTTAACTTAGTAATTGATGTTATCGATCGCGTGGAGAAACTTGGGTCTAAAGCCGTCTATCTCAGAGAGCAGATGAGAAACGAAATTATTGATCATCTCAACTATGCTCATGAAGAGGGTATGGATAAACCTGAAATAGTCAATTGGAAATGGCCTTTTTAACAAAATAAGTGATTTGCTCATTTTAATTGATGACACGCCCTGATTAAACCATGATAATTTTAGTTCTCAATGCTGGTTCGAGTAGTCAGAAATCCTGTCTTTATAGACTAGATAATTCTTTATCTGATATTCCCCCCGAACCTTTATGGGAGGCTCATCTTGATTGGACTGTATCTCAAGATCGGGGCGTCTTGCTGGTTAAAAGCAATGGAATTATACAAAAGACCGAAGTCAGCGATCGCGAAAATGCTTTGGAACTGCTTTTAAATACTATTACAACAGGAGAGAGTAAAGTTTTAGCCAGCTTAAGTGAGATTGATGCGGTTGGTCATCGAGTAGTCCATGGTGGCGCAAAATATGAGCAAGCGACAATCATTGATTCTCAAGTTAAAAAAGCGATCGCGGATCTGATTCCCCTCGCGCCGAATCATAATCCTGCTCATTTAGAGGGAATTAATGTAATTGAAGAGTTATTACCCAAAGTTACTCAAGTAGCAGTTTTTGATACGGCTTTTCACCAGACAATTCCCCAAGCAGCAAAAGTTTATCCTTTACCTTATAAATATTATGACCAGGGAATTCAGCGTTATGGATTTCATGGTATTTCTCACCAATATTGCGCTAAGCGTACCGCTCAGATTTTAGAGCAACCCCTGGAATCGCTAAAAATTGTGACTTGCCATTTAGGGAATGGTTGTTCCCTCGCGGCGATCAAAGATGGAGTTTGTCTTGATACGACAATGGGTTTTTCTCCTTTGGAAGGGCTAATGATGGGAACTCGTTGTGGTTCAATCGATCCGCAAATTCCTATTTATCTGATGCAAAAATATGGTTTGGATGTAGAGGAGGTAAATCAGATACTAAATAAGAAATCTGGTTTGCTAGGCGTTTCTGGTGTTTCGGCAGATTTAAGAGCTATTTTAGACGCGATCGCCAAAGGAAATTCTCAAGCAAAGTTAGCTTTTGATATTTACATTCATCGCTTGAAAAGTTTTATTGGCGCAATGGTTGCGAGTCTTGATGGTTTAGATGCCTTAGTTTTTACGGCTGGAGGAGGAGAAAATTCTAGTATTATTCGCGAAAAAACTTGTGAAGGACTGACCTACTTAAATTTGCATTTGGATCTAGAAAAAAATAATGCTCATCCTGTAGATGAAAATATTGCGACTGATAATTCTCAGGTTGCAGTTTTGGTAATTCACACTCAAGAAGATTGGGAGATAGCTTTAAGCACAAGAGATATAATTCGTTCAATCTAATTTTCTGTTGCTATTTCCTTCGGATGGGCTGATACATCCCGCTGTTGGATTTGGTTAAATTTTTATGGGACATTTTCCAATTTAAAGTAGAAAAAATAATACAGCTATGGCTATAGTAAGTATTACTACACTCATAACAATTAAATCAAGCCATTCTTTCTTAAATGCTAAAAATGCCGCAATAGGAAAAACGAATAAAACACTTCCTATTGTAAATAACTCAAATACAGTAGGTATTCCCCCAGAAATAATACTTGGAAGCTCTGGATGTTTAGAGAGAACATTATCATATAAGGCATATATTACGGCTAAACCTCCTCCCAAGGGCACAAACTCTTTAAAGACCAAATTTACAGTAGTTCCGGAACTACTTATCGCCAAAACTCCAGAAATAACTCCTACGATGATAGCTATAATTATCTGCCCAATAGTCAGCAATCCTTTCTCTGTCCAATAACGTTTTAATTCTCCCTTAATAGATATAATGTTATCTGCTGGAATTATTACAGTATGTTCTTGGCGTTTTTTTAGGTGGTACGAATCACCGTCTTTAGTTAAGTAAACATCTATTCCTGATAAATTCATCTCGCTATCAAAATTTAATGGTTTCTTAATCTCAATATCAGATAAAATAACCATTTGTTCAGGCTTAAATGAAATTTGGATTAAGGTTTTATCTAGTGGATATAAATGAAGCCAACCTAGTGAATTTTTGTATTTAACCTCAGAAATATTACTAATTTCATATTCCAAAACAATATCTTGTGCATCTTCAAGGACATCATAATAACTTTCGGGAAAAATTAATCCAGTTACTTGTAAAGATTTTTTATTAAGCAGCTCCAGTAATTTCAAAGAAGGAAGTAAAGTAGTAGGCGTTTTTATTTTAGTAATTTTTTTACCAAAATCTATCTCAATAATATTCTGATCAATTAACTTTTTTGGAGTAGTAGTAATTTTTCGAATAGTTGATTTTTTGTTTCCAAGCTTTAAATCAAACTGACTTTTTTCTTGTGCATTTATATTGGCTGATAGAGGAGCAAACTCCAATATAGCTTTTGTTTCATTTGGGTCACTACTATCAGCTTCAATATTTAAGTGAAGATTCCCAAAGGATAAATTTTCAGTAGCTCCTAATGCGTTTGACGGAAATAATAATACAAAAGAAATTACCATTATGAATAGCAACAAAAAAGTTTTAATTAAATTTTCAAATCTTTTATAATTCTGAAATCTTTTATAAAATTCAATATAAATTTCAAAAAATCGTACAAAGTCTTCAGGGCTCCTCACAATCTCACTTAAAAAATACTCAGAATTTCTTACAAAGCCATAAAATTCTCTCTCGAAAATCTCATATTTTCTATCATCAAATCTCCTTCCCCTCTCATCGTAATTCCAATAATTGTAAATGAAAGATAGCCAACGAATATAAGATCTGAAATTATATCCCAAATACATTATTAAGAAGATGATTAGCGAGAATATTAGAGATTCTATTACAACATATTTTAAATCTAATGGTTTTCGATAGGATATAGTTGAGAATTCCCACAATTTTGATGGTTTTGGTCTCCAATTGGCAATTGCTTTAACTCCATTTTTAGATAAAGATGAGGGAAGTTCTACAAGTTTAGTAGTTGCCTTATTATCACTTTTAATATTAAGAGATTTAAA
>JBCCYD010000335.1:0-6933 GCA_039190385.1 Cyanobacteria bacterium P01_F01_bin.143
GCCTGAGATTTTAAAGCAGATATATAATGCGATCGCATTAGTTTTGCAAAGTCGATATAAAAAGCGATCGCTAAAGTTAAGATAATGAAAGATAGAGAATAAAAAAAGAATCTATGACTAAATTACTAGAACAAGCATTGAAGAAAGCACAAAAGCTCTCAAATACTCTTCAAGATGAGCTTGCACAACAATTACTAGAAGATATTGAAAATGAGTTGAAATGGCAAGAAAGCTTATCTGATTCCGATGTCGATCTGGATATTTTCGAAGAAATGGCTCAAAAGGCGTTAATTGAAGATCGAGAGGGTAAAACTGAAGAAAAAGGTTTTGGTGAAGAATAGTGCGCTCATCTAGAACAAAAAGTTTTAGGAAGTTGTTTATATCATTACCTCAAAGTGTAAAAGAAACTGCCAAGAAAAATTATGAACTGTGGAAATACAATCCATTTCATCCCAGTCTAGAATTTAAAGAAATTAAATCGAAAGAAAATATTTGGTCAGTCAGAGTAGGAATTGGATGGCGAGCTTTGGGAGTAGTCAAAGCTAATGAAGATAAAATAGTGTGGTTTTGGATCGGATCGCACGCTGAATACGATAAGATTCTCAGGAAGAAATAAAGGTAACTGCGATCGTCTGAAGTTTTCCCGTTGTTCAAAAAGCGATCGCCTGACAAAACGATAAAGCCTACTGATAAACTGAATACAACAGTAAATTTAGTCATCAAATAACCTTATATGTCTGCCACAGCCTTGTCTCGTTATGTAGCTCGTAATCCCGAGATTCTAAGCGGAGAACCAGTTATCAAAGGCACTCGAACATCTGTACGTGCGATTGTTGGCTTGTGGCGCTTGGGCACAACGCCAGAAGAAATTTTACATCATTTACCTCATCTCACTTTGGCACAAGTGTTTGATGCTTTGAGTTTTTATTTAGATCATCAGACAGAAATCAATGAATATATAGAACGCAATCAAGTTCCAGATGATTTAGTTCATCCTGCGGTAAAAGCCAACTTAGGTTGATTTTTGCTATGTCAGCAGCACTTTATACCGATGAAGATATGTCAGCTTTGGTTGCTACGCTATTAAAATCTCGTGGTTTAGATGTGACAACCGTTCCCGAACAAGCGACTTTGGGTAAAACCGACAGCGAACAACTAAAAATTGCTACTTCTTTGGGTAGATGTCTCGTAACTCATAACCGTGTTGACTTTGAAAGATTGCATCTCCAATATATTGACGAAAATAAACAACATTCTGGAATTATTGTTGTTCCTCAAAAAAATGCCTATGAAATCGCGAAGCGTATTGGTATTTTAGTAAGTGCGTTGACAGTTAAAGAAATTAATAATCAATTATTGTACGCTTAATTATGTTGTAACGCGATCGCCTGAGATATTTCCACCAGACGTAATTTCAATCATAGTAATGAGCAGCACTAAAATTTTCTATCTCATCGCAACAATAGTGGGAACAATCTTACCCTGGATTCCTTTCCTGCCATTCATAATCGACAATACATTTTCTCCAATTTCAATCATTCAAGCACTTTATGTTAATGGTGCTACCTCTGGACTCTCAAATGACTTTTTCCTTAGTTGTATTGTATTTTGGATTTTCGTGATTATTGATGCGAGACACCTAAAACTGAAAAATTGGTGGTTCGTTTTGCCTGCCGCTCCTTTTATTGGACTTTCTATGGCATTTCCGGCATACCTTTTCCTTCGTGAACACCAACAGCCTAACAAAATACAGTAGCTGAGTATTGGAACAAGATCTAAAATTAATTGCGATCGCCTGAGATTTTTGAAACAGATACATAATGCGATCGCATTAGTTTTGGAAAGTGGATACAAAGTGCGATCGCTAAAGTTAAAATAGTGAAATATAAAAAATAAAAAAGCTCTCAAACACTCTTCAAGATGAGCTTGCGCAACAATTACTCTAAGATATTGTCCAGTATGTATCAATGCATTAAGACAATTGCCAAGTTAATCCAATATCTGACTAAAATTTTATTCATAGATAGATTTCTCTTCACTAATAGCTATGACTACAGCAACCAATCTGACTCAACTTAACTCTAGTATTGGCGGAACAAAAAATGTTTACGACTGGAACTTTTTAAAGCAACAATATCAAGTAGTTTATGAAACTGTTGGTTCGGGAAATCCTGTACTGTTACTTCCTGCTTTCAGTACAGTTTCTAGTCGCACCGAAATGAAAGATCTTGCCAATCTACTAGCTACAGAATATCGAGTGACGGTTTTAGATTGGTTGGGGCTCGGGGAGTCTGATTGTCCCCCTGTAGATTATGGGCCTGCACTATTTCAGCAATTATTGGCAGATTTTATTGAATTTACCTTTGATAGTTCAATTATCTTAATCGCTGCGGGCCATGCTTCGGGATACGCTTTAAAGTTTTCCCAAGATAACCCAGATACGGTTTCTAAACTAATTTTAATCGCTCCGACTTGGCAAGGTCCTTTAAGAGCGATGGGTTTACCCGATGGTGTGAGAAATGGGGTAAAAAATCTAGTGCGATCGCCTGTTATTGGACAAGGTTTATACTATCTCAACACGACACCGTCCTTTCTCCGCTTGATGTATAAACGTCATGTCTATGTAGATCAAAGTAAACTCACTCCTGAATTTATCGACCGGAAACATAAAATTACTTCTAAGAAAGGTGGGAGATATGCTCCTGCTGCTTTTGTTACTGGAGCGATCGATCCTGTGACCAACAGAGAGGGGTTTTTGCAACTTGTAGAATCTTTATCCGTACCTATATTAATTCTCCTGACGGAAAATGCTCCTCCGAAATCGAAAGCAGAAATGGAAGCTATAGCAGAGTTGGACAAGGCACAAACAGTTAGATTAAGTGGTACTTTGGGAATTTATGAAGAATATCCCGAAGCAGTAGGAGAAGCGATTCAGAATTTTATTTAAGCCGGCATAATTAATTTAATTAGATTAAAAATAGTTTTCTTTTGCATGAGATCAATTATCATTATTTAAAATAACTTAGAAATTAGACTATGGTAGCGACAATCATCGACACAGTTCCTGTAACTGTCCTTACTGGCTATCTAGGTGCGGGGAAAACTACCCTCCTAAATCGCATCCTCACTTACGAACATGGTAAGAAAGTAGCGGTCATCGTTAACGAGTTTGGGATAGTGGGTATCGATAATCAACTGGTGATTGATACCGATGAAGAAATTTTTGCCATGAACAATGGCTGTATTTGCTGCTCGGTGCGAGGAGACTTGATTCGCATTATCAGTAAATTAATGAAGCGTCGCGACAAATTCGACCATTTGGTCATTGAAACTACTGGTTTGGCTGACCCTGCTCCTGTAATTCAAACATTCTTTGTCGATGAAGATATCAAAGACAAAATTACTTTAGATGCAGTGGTTACGGTAGTAGATGCCAAACATATTCAGCAACATTGGTCAGCAAATGAAGCACAAGAACAAATTGCTTTTGCCGATGTAATTCTCCTCAATAAGACCGACCTCGTTAGCTCCCAAGAGTTGGATGAATTAGAAAGTAAAATCAGAGCGATGAATGGGATGGCAAAAATTTATCGCACCCAAAATTCTGAACTAGAGATGGATGCTTTATTGGGAGTAGAGGCGTTTGATTTAGACCGGGCTTTAGAAGTTGCCCCCGAATTGCTTAATGGAAAGACTCCTCAACATGATTGGACAGTAAATTCTTTTGCCATAGTGGAATCTGGAGAACTGGACAGGCAAAAACTTAATGATTGGTTGGATGATCTGATAGTAAATAAAGGGGAAGATATCTTCCGAATGAAAGGTATTTTAAATATCACAGGAGAAAGCGATCGCTATGTTTTTCAGGGAGTCCATATGATGTTTGATGGGAAACCCGACCGTCCTTGGAAGGAAGGAGAAACTCGAAAGAATGAATTAGTGTTTATTGGTCGCAATCTGGATGGAGCACAAATGAGAAAGGACTTTAAGCAATGTTTAGTTTAGGTACGAAGGGTAAAGTCTTATTTCAGCAAAAATGGCAAGGTGAACTCTCAGAATACATTACCGTAGTAACTTGGTCTTCCGATGGTCTATTAGCTGCTAGTTCTGCTGAGGATGATGGTTGGTTGTGTTTGTGAGGTTCGATTAATTGTTTTTGCTCTTAGTTCTTCAACAGACCAGATACAATGTAATTAAACGCAATATAATCAAAGTAAATAAAAATTGTGGACAATTGGAATATTTTACTAGAAAGTCGAGATGATGGTCTTACTATAGCTACTGTTCTAGAAGTTCCCAATCTTCAAATTACAGATGAAACGAAACAAGGTGCAATTGAAAAAGTTCGCGAGCTATTACAAAAACGTTTAGCAAAAGCTGAAATTATTCAGATTTCATTACCCACAAAAACTAATGGAAGTTCTTTAATGAAATTTGCTGGCATTTTTGAAAATGACTCGGATTTTCAAGAAATTATGTCAGAAATAAAAGCAGAACGAGAACATAACGATTAAATATGAATTTGTGGATTCTCGATACTGACCATACTTCACTTTTTTTAGCAGGCAATAAATCGGTCATCACTCAAGTTACCGAACATTCTGAAAATATAGCAATTACAATAATCACTGTTCAAGAGTTATTCAACGGTTGGAATGGAAAATTAAACAACCCTAGACAAGCAAATAACTTGAGCAATCTTTATACTAAACTGTGGCAAACGACAGAATTTTTCAAAGTAATAACTATCTTGAACTTTGATCGCGATGCTGAAGCTTGCTATAACAATTTACGACAAAATAATCGTAACTTAGCTAAAAAGAGATTAGACAAGGATTTGCGTATTGCTTCAATTGCTTTGAAGCAAAATGCCATAGTAGTCACGCGAAATTATAAGGATTTTTCTCAAGTTCCTAATTTACAGCTAGATAATTGGGTAGATTAATTGTTTATTTTTGCGATTGATTTGAATTGCATGTATAGCATTAGATTTAGTGACGCAGAAATTTCAGTTACGCAATATTTTTCAGCATGTGAGCATGAAAACCGAAGGCTTGAAAATATTGGATTGGTTTTGCAAAATAGGTTTTATTGGCCAAGTGCTCAAATTCTGACTGTGAAAGTGGATAAAAATCCGAATCAAGTCGTTCAAGCATTTGTTGTGATTTTTCTGGAGTGAGACCTAATTGTTGGCTCATCATGGCTTGAGATCTGCGCTCCAGAGCTGATAAAGGTTTCATGAGATCTGCAATAAACAGGAAGCAACCCGGTTTGAGTTTTTGATTGAGCGCCAACAGAAAATCATGTTTTTCGCCATTGTGGGGCAAGAAATGCATCACGAACAAACAAATTGCCGCGTCAAAGAGAATGTCTGATGCGAGTGTCGAAATTTCTCCATGATGAATCTTGACACGATGTTGTAGATTTTTATTGGCAAAATTTTGCTGAGCGATCTTCAACATATCTTCAGAGATATCCAAAGCCATGAAGGTCCAAAGTGGGTTAGTTTTAGCTAATGTAATGGTTTCACTGCCAGTGCCAGCACCAACGATGAGAAAATTTGCAGATGATTGAAACAGAGATTGCAATTTCGCTGCCGTTAATTGTTGTAAAAGTGAATAACCTGGGATTAGCTTTTGGATTCTGGAATCATAATCCTGTGAACCTTGGCCTTCAAATCTCGACATAAAAATACTGTTCAAATAGTAGTTTAATTTTTGAGTCTAGAATTTGGCACGAAATTGTGCTCCGACAGTAGCTGGAATACCGTATATTCCGGTTGCGTTAGCTGTGATTGGTGAAGCAAAGGTCAAATACTCGGTATCAAAGAGGTTGTTGGCAAATAAGTAAATGCCATATTGGTCAAATTCGTAACCTAAACGTATGTTGACAATGGCATAGGGATCTTGTTTGCGGGTATTATCTTCGTTGAAGAATGTTCTCCCAACGCCGGCCAATTCGAGTCTGCCGAAAATACCGCTTAGACTACGGTACTGTAGTCCCAAGTTATAAGTGAACTCCGGTGCAAAAGGCAGAACATTATCGTCGCGGTCTGGACGCCCGGGAAAGTTAGTAAAATTCGCATCAGCGAGACCAAAACCAGCCGTAATATCAAAACCAGGGATTGGTGTTGCTCTTGCTTCTAGTTCAAAACCTGAAATACGCGCATCGGCATTGGCGATCGCGATCGGGACAAATGATGTCGAGTCAAATTCCTGCACTTGGTAATCCTCAACAGGATTATAAAAAGCTGCAAAATTAATTCCCAAACGGTCATATAGCCAAGAAGATTTGACACCAAGCTCGTAGTTCCAAGATTTTTCTCCCGCAAAGGTTAAAGTCCCCTCATTATCTGGTCGGAAGTTAACGCCACTTGGTCGATAGCCCCTAGCAATACTGCTATAAACCATGATGTTGGGGTTCAAACGATACTCGATCGGGGTCCTCGCAAAACCTCAATACGAACCCGATTTCCAGGAAGATTAGTTACAGTTACTTGAGCAATGCCGACAGTAGGCTCAAGGGCTTGAAACTCATTTGCTGCTAAACTTAAAACAGCATTGGGAATATCCGCAATAAAATTATTCTCAACAATCGAGGTTACAGGAATGGCTAATTGACTATCTGCTGTCCTGAGAAAAACTTCAATCCCAGTCAACGTTACTTGCAGTTCTACATCAATAATCTGGACAATGTTGGTCTGAGCTAAACTGAGTACTACTGGTTTATCTTCGGTCACTTCAGCGATCGCAGGAGAGGTAATGCCCAGAGAAACAAGCCCTACCATCAATAAATGGTACTGAATTCTAATTAAAGCCATAATGAATCTCACACGTAACCTAAAATCTTCCCCAAATGATACTAAGTACTGTACTCTCGGGATATCAACAGCAGTGCATCAAACTATCAAATAAAGAACAGTTATCAGTTAAA
>JBCCYD010000336.1:0-6931 GCA_039190385.1 Cyanobacteria bacterium P01_F01_bin.143
AAAACATTATGGATTTGACTGATAATTTGAAAAGGGAAATGACAAATTCATTTTGCGTAAGTCCTATTAAAGCCTTCATACAATCGCTCCCATAACCCGCAACATAATCAAGGCTGGCAAAATCAACAGCAAACAACTCAAAATCGCTGAACTAGTCGGCGCAGAATTGTAAAGAATCAAAGCATATAAAACTCCTACTGCTGGATGCTGGGCATAACGACAAAAAACATCGGCTAGCCATTTATGAAAAGAGCCAAAAATAAAGAAAGCTCCCAGGACCCCAGGAATGCCAAAATTCCAATAATTCTCGCCGATCGCCCCAGGCGGAATACCATAGGAACCATTAAAAAATGTCCTGGTCACCCTTCCCCCCACAAGTTTTGGCTTTTCTGGCCAGAAACCCCGAGGAATCGGTAGAGAAAAAAGAGCAACATAAGAACTTCCATAGAGAAAATCAACATCATTGGGCACTCGAGCTAAAATCGGTAAAGAGCCAAAAGAACGCCAACTACGCTCAGAAATTTCCTGGAGTCCTTTCTGAAAAGAAGCCCCAATTGAAGTTTCCTCTTTCGACTGACCAAGCTCCCCTTCCCAAGTACTTTGACGAAGCTCTCCCAAAACCCCCATCAAAATAAAGCCCACCATCAGGGCAACCAAAATTTTCGTCGGGGCAATTTTCTGCTCACGAACCATGAACACCAACAACATGTAGATTAAGGCATAGACAATTCCACCACGTCCCCCAGTAGTCAAAAATTGAATGATCAGCATCGCTGCGGTGCTGATCCAAAAAATAGGTTTGGTATAGATATTCCGCCCCATTGCTAGCCAAATTAAACAAGCAATTAAGCCAAATTGAATCAGAGATTGCCAATAATATTGACCTGCAAATTCTGCGTTGCGTCCTCTCCCCCAAGAGAGCATATGAGCTATTATTCCTCCACGGGTTTGCATATAGACAGCAAATACCATCACAGAAAACATGACGGCAATCAGAACTTTTTTATCTAGGTTACGCGGTTGTTTAAAATTAATTCGCGGGATAGCAAAATGCGGACTACAGAAAAATCCTAAATAATAAAAAATCAAACCCCCAGCATTAAGCAATAACTCATAGGCCACTAAAGATGTCAGACTGATATCGCTTAAGCTAGGCAGAGCAGGATGCCATTCAATACCAACTAAATACATGCCAATGCGGCGAACATGGAAAATTAAAGAGAGAAAAATACTAAATACCAAGGGATGTAGCCAACCATAGGATTTTTTGTACCAAATGATTGGCACTAATAAGAGTAATAAATTTAGTTGGAGAGCTAAATAAACCCAGGGCAAACTGGAGATCGGCTGGTTGTTGAGGATGATATGAATGCCGATCGCCATAACGAGCAAAAGAATCAAACCCGCGATCGCGACACGATGGTTCGGATTCATGGGCACAAAGGGAGATATGGATTTAGGAGCGGAAGTATCTCTGGTTGTCTCAATCTGCTCGATAGTTTTCATGGGGTCTAATTTTTCAACCTCCGACGATCGCCTAACGCCAGACTTTGGTAAGTTCCTACCAGTTTGTCTAACACAATTTTGATATCAAATTGCTTGGAACGAGTTCTAGCCGCGATCGCCATATCCTGAAGTTTGGTGTCACTCTTCACTAAGGCGCGAATCTCTTTAGCCAAACTCAGGGAATCTCCAGAAGGCACCAGTTGGGCAGAGACCCCATCTTCAACTACGGTGGGAATTCCCCCGACATTGGTAGCCACAATCGGTACTCCTGCCGCCATTGCTTCGACCAACACAATACCAAAGGGTTCGTAATAACTGGCCAACATAAATATATCTGCGGTGCGATATTCTTCGGCAACTTTATTCGGGGGCACAGCACCGATAAATTCTACTCGTTCTCTTACTCCCAAACGATCGGCTAGTTCTCGTAGAGATAATTCGTAATCGGGTGCTCCGTTGCCAACGATGCGCAGACTGACGGGGAGATCTTCGAGATGGGAGAGAGCTTCGAGGCAAAGTTCAATCCCTTTCCAGGGAACGAGACGAGAGATCGTCAGGAGAACAATATTTTTATTTAGCGATCGCGGTTGTGTTTGGCGAGTTGCGGCAACTTTTTCAAAAGCTTGTAAATCGATAATATTGGGGAGGAGGAATATTTTGCGATCGCGAACTTGAAATTTTTTCCGCAGACGTTCTTTGTAAATTGGGGTAGTTGCCCAGATGCGATCGTAGATAAAAAACAAAAATCCCTGAGTTAGTTCCAGCATCAGATTCGATAATTTCTGGAGCGGATTAAGAACCTGACTAGAAGAATCTCCCATAAGTTTGTCCCGATTAGCGCGATCCCAAACTAAGTCGGAACTAAATTTAATCATTGCCGGAACACGACTCAATTTTGCTGCAACGCCAGTCATGATTGCCAGATTAGAACTGGCTGTTTGCATATGCAATACTGTGGGGCGGAAATCTTTAATAATCCGTAGCAAATCGGTAAATACTTGCCAATTCAGGACGATTTTATCGATTAAACCTCGACGAGGACTGCCATCAAGAAAAGTGACGGGAATACCATTGATTATTTTGCTCGTTCTTTGATTGCCATAGGTGACAACTTTTACTTCAATTCCTCTTGCAATCAAGCCTTGGGCAATTTGTTCTGTCTGAGCTGAAGGCCCTCCTATTTGAGGAGGATATACTCCAGAAACCAATAATATTTTCATCAGGGATCTTAAGGCTCAATTTTATTTGGTTAGAGATATTTTACTATGGCAAAAATTTTCTTTTGTTAAAGATTGCATGATGAAAATGCTAAGCATTTGTATACAAAAAATCTATTTGTATCTAATCTTATAAATTCACCTTATAATGTTTTGAACATTTTATAGAAAAACACTTAAACATGAAAATCTCAAATAATATTCAACAAAAGTTATTATGCCCCAAGACTAAAGATCGGCTGGAACAAAATGGTGATTTTTTAGTGAACACAAGCAATAACACTATTCGCTATCCCATTATTGATGGAATTCCTGTTTTGATCAATAAACAAAATAGTGTTTTTTCTATTGAGGATTTTGTTAACAGAAAGAATACTACATTTAATTTAAAAGAAAGTAGAAGCAAGAAAATTATCAGAAATTTTATTCCGAAAATCAGTGCTAATATTAAAGCTCAAGAGAACTATCAAGAACTTGCTGATATTTTGCCCAAAGATGCCAAGATATTAGTCATTGGTGGCAGCATTAAAGGTAAAGGAATGGACTCAATATATTCGAGTGAATCTTTCGAGATAGTTGGCTCTGATGTTTCCTTTGGCCCCTATACCAAAATAATTCTTGATGCCCATGATATTCCTTTTGAAGATGAAGTATTTGATTGTGTCATTGTCCAGGCAGTATTAGAACATGTCATGGAGCCACAACGTTGTGTTGATGAAATACATCGAGTGTTAAAACCTGCGGGAATTGTCTATGCAGAGACACCATTTATGCAGCAAGTACATATGAAGCAATATGATTTTACAAGATTTACTCATCTGGGACATCGTCGATTATTTAGATATTTTGAAGAATTAAAAACTGGCCCAACTTGTGGCCCTGGCATGGCTTTAGCCTGGTCCTATACTTATTTTCTTAGAAGTTTTACCACATCAAAAGTCTTGAGTCGTTTATTATCTATGTTTGCCCATGCGACTTCTTTCTTTTTGAAATATTTTGACTATTATTTAATCGATAAACCAGGTTCCTATGATGCGGCTGCGGGTTATTTTTTTATGGGGAAAAAACAGAATGAATGTTTATCTGATAGGGAATTGATTCAACAGTTCAAAGGATTAACTTGAATTTATTATCTGAGTAAAGAATCTATGGTGGTATTTAAAAATTAGTAGTTATTCTTTTTATGTGCGATCGCGCTTAATCAAAATCACTAGTAAATTATTGAAAATATTAAAGATCAGCATTAAACTGAAAGCTCTCATATTTTATCATTAAAGTAAAAACTCTGAATAATGTTCAGTAGCGATCTTCAAATCATAAATTCTGACTGTATTGTTATCGGTGGTGGCATTACAGGATTAATTATCTCTACTGTTTTACAACGTAGAGGACTCAAGATAACAGTATTAGATAAAGCAAAAGACATCGGTGGACGATTATCTACTCGTAGCATTAGTAGTCAAGAGTCTGTTGTCGGAGTGTTTGATGATAACACTCAATATTTTGACGTTACAAATCCGCAATTTCAGGGTTGGATCGATGACTGGTTAGAGCATGGTGTCATTAAAGAATGGGGTCAAGGTTTTGGTGCAGCAGATAGCAAACCTAGTTACTGTGGAATCAATGGTATTAATGAAATTGCCCAGTATTTAGCGAAGGACTTGGATGTTCACACTAACACTAAAGCAACTAAGGTTAGCTACGAAAAAAAATGGTTGGTACAAACAGAGAGTGAGCGTCAATATCAAGGACATATGTTAGTGATGACAACTCCTGTACCAGATTCTTTGTCTTTATTGGATGCTTCTCTAATACCTTTGCCTTTGGAGATTAGATTCTCTTTAGAACAAATTGAATATGATAGCTGTATTGCTGTTTTAGCTTTATTAAAAAACCCTAGTAATATTCCTGCTCCAGGAGGAATGTTTTTGGAAGATAAATCTTTAAGTTGGATAGCGGATAATCACCAGAAAGGGATTTCCCCTCAAGGTCATGCCGTAACACTTCACGCTAATCCTAAGTTCAGTGATGAATATTGGAGTAGTGATGATGACGAAATTGCCTACACATTACTTACCGCAGCTGCCGATTATTTAGATTCGCCTGTAATTGAATATGAAGTACATCGTTGGCGTTATAGCTTGCCTAAGACTTTTTATAATGAATTTTGTTTAACATTATCAGAATTGCCTTTGGTCATGGCAGGAGATGCTTTTGTTGCTCCCTCCATAGAAGGGGCAGTTATCTCGGGCATGGCTGCTGGAGAATCAATTAGTCAAAAGTTTAGAGTTGGTGGTTAAAATTATAAGTTGAGATAAATATCGATAAATCCTAAGACAATACTGTTCGAATAAGATTTGTTTTTATTTCTCTATAAGATTCAATTTTTTGTCCAAAATTATCTGCTTCAATCCATAACTTCTCTTGGGGGGCTGGCCCCCCAAACCCCCCACTGGGGACGATGTCCTCCCCAGACCCCCGACAATGTATTGACAAGTGAGTTACGCAAATTTGATTTTTTCGACTGTGTTCCAAGGTTTTAGAGAGAGGCTATATCCTAGTTCAAAACAAGGTAAGTCATCAGTTAGGGAAAAAATAGCTCGATGAACTCTATAGAGAAGGTAGAGAGTAATGCTTTGAACAGGCGATCATGGCCAATCATTAATGAAGGTTACTGGCCTAAATTAATTAATCTTAATACTTAAGATGCTACCAAGTAATTACTTGATTTCTAAACTGGGCAAAGCTACATGATGCTTGGGCAACTTCATCGAGATCCATATTTCTCGCAACGTCCAAAACAAATTCTCCTTTGACCATATTTTTTTGATAACGATATTGATCACAAAGATCCTTTAACTGATCTGGAGGGGAGCCACTATAAAATTTTTTAGCTGATGATTGGCTTTTTTCAGCAAAAATCGGTAAATCTTCGGCACAACTAGGATCAAGAGCAATTAAAATCCAGGATTCTAACATTTGTACAGGAACCGCGATCGCGCCCTTAGCTGGCCACTTGCTCCGATCATATCCCCAAAGTTCTTGGATTCTTTTTTCTATTTCGCGAAAACGACATTGTTTACTGGCGTCTCGTTTTGATAATCCTGGAATTTTTTTTTGGATCGGCTTTTGATTATCATCAAACAAATATTCTGGAGCGCGATCGTTATCTAAAGCAATAATGAAATAGGCATCCATTCCTGCTGATTTCTTAATATCATTCAAGAAAGCTGGTAGTTTTTTTCTTACTTCACCAATTCCGCCATTTTTACGAATGCGTCTTGGTTCAACGGGGCAAAAACTTTTTCCCCTAATTCTTTCTGCGCAAAGTTCAAAAAATAGATCGTCATTATCATCTTCAGTAAGGAGATATAACAAAGAAGGATTTTCATTACTCATTATGACTTTGGTACCCCTCCAAAGAAACCACTAAACCAGAGGCTACCAAGAGCATCTTCCATCGTATTTCCCTCATCAAGACGTTCTGCTAATGAGGTAATAGTTGAAACTGCATCTTGTTTTTCCACAATTAGTACAGATTCTTCTTCACCAGTAAATTCATCAATTAAATAGGGATTATGGGTTGTGGCAATAATTTGTATGTCTTTGGTTTTAACAATATCCCGCAGCATTTCTACAACTTTTTGGAATAAACGGGGATGTAATCCACGATCAATATCTTCTAATAAAATTAGTTTGGGAGGATTTTCTTGGTGAAGAATTGTCAAAATCATCAGAATTAATTTTGTTCCTTCTGAAAGCTCGGCGACAGAGAAAGGTTTTTCAATTCCTTTTTCTCGTACTTGTAAAGATTTTTTACCAGGTTCTGATGTCCGAAAACTAAGTTTTTCAATCGAGGGTATATAAAAAATAAGAGACTGTTCAATAGCATCAAATAAATCTTCACGATCTCCAGTTTTCAAATTTTCTAAAGTATTAACAATTCCTGCTCCATTAGATGCTATTTCTGCTCGTATTTGAATTTTTTCTTCGACTTCTATTGATTTAGGATTAAGATTATATAATCGAGCTTCTGGAATATCAACCATTGCATTATTCTTCATCCAAGCATCGTCAATAAAAATCCCATCTTGACATTCCAGAACTTTTCCAAAGTTATTTTTTAAATGTATTTTTTGATTTTTTTGAAAATGGTTGAAATGTTTATTCTTAGCAAAGCTAAATCGTTTTCCCACAGAAGTAGAAGG
>JBCCYD010000337.1:0-6919 GCA_039190385.1 Cyanobacteria bacterium P01_F01_bin.143
ATAAAAGCTTTAGTAACTTTTTGCAACTAGGCGAGTTAACACTTCGCTGGGGGCCTGGGGCGGGCGTAGCGCACCAGCAGGGGGTTTGGGGGACTGGTCCCCCAATAGAAGTTATGGATTCCAATGAATATCTACGAAGCAGAAGTATTTATTTCAAAGATTAACGAATGTAATGCGAGCACGATAAACTCACTTTTGAAATAACCCCTTTATCGCTTTTTCTTCCATGCTCCCGGCCCCCTGCTCCCTGCTGCCATGAAGCCTAATGAGAAAGTTAAATGCGAAGCTTATGCAGGATAAATCCTCAACCGACGATTAGGTTCTTCACCAAAACTATCCGACTGTAAATGATAATGTTCTACCAGTTCATGTTGCATTTTCCGAATCTTCGAAGAACGAGGTAATAATTCCACTGGCTGCCCCTGGGGAATCACAATTTGTTCCACTGCCAAACGGGCCTCTTCCAAAGCTTCAATTTCATCATCATTGCCTGCTTTAGTAAACAAACGCATATCAGCGACGTCCGGTGCGTTGGGATCTTCGAGCTGTAACAATTGCCTCAATACCCGAGTAATCTGGGGAATAGTGTTCGATTTGACAGCATGAATTGCAATATTACGAGTTTTAGCCAACTGTCTGAGTCGAGAATGATGCTTGATCTGCGATCGCAAAGCCACTACCACATCGGCATTATCCAAATCCTTAGTCAAAACAATCGGTAAATCCAAAACCTCAATCACCCGTTCTATCTGCGATCGCCCAATACCATAGGGATAAACATAAATCGGCCAATCTTCCCCATTCGGGCCAGGAGTTCTAATTTTATTACTAGTCGGATCTTGAGTTTGCCAAGACCCTTCCAGCATCATTTCCAACTCAGGATTGATTTTTTGCTTTTTTTTTCTGCTCAAAGGAGCGATCGGCGTCATCTTCCCAGAAGCACGCCAACCCCGAGGACTTAACGGCGCCGTAATAGAAGAATCACGAGCTGTCCGACCTCCAATCTGCCTCACCGCCTCTTGCTCAACAACTGAAACTTCCCCACTATCATCCACAGTTCTAATTTGATTTGCTGGTTGTATTCCCCGCAATAAACTATCGATCGTTTGAGCTGTATCTTCATGGACAATCCATTTCTGCCGCTCCAACATTTCTACTGCGATCGCGAAGGTCGGTGGCGCTTTCCTCTCCAAGACTGTTTTCTGCGAACCCCTGCGACGAGCCTCATCATCCCCTAGAGTCACAGCTTGAATTCCCCCCACCAAATCAGAAAGTGTGGGATTTTTGATCAAATTCTCCAAAGCATTACCATGAGCCGTGCCCACCAATTGAACACCTCGTTCCGCGATCGTCCGCGCCGCCAGAGCTTCCAACTCCGTACCAATTTCATCAATTACAATGACTTCCGGCATATGATTTTCCACTGCCTCGATCATCACCTGATGCTGCAACTCAGGACGTGCCACTTGCATTCTTCGAGCACGACCGATCGCGGGGTGAGGAATATCCCCATCGCCAGCAATTTCATTCGAAGTATCGATAATTACCACTCGTTTTTCGAGATCATCAGCCAGAACCCGGGCAATTTCCCTTAATGCCGTAGTCTTACCCACTCCTGGACGACCTAATAGCAAAATTGATTGACCAGTTTCGACTAAGTCCCGAATCATGATAATTGTGCCAAAAACCGCTCGACCAATGCGGCAAGTTAAACCAATAATATCCCCAGCACGATTGCGCATAGCACTAATGCGATGTAAAGTTCGCTCGATTCCCGCACGGTTATCACCGCCAAACATTCCGACTCTTTCAACAGAATATTTGAGATCTTCATGGGAAATTACCTCTTCGCCCAAATAGCAAACCTCATCGCGAAAACGAGCCTCCGGACGTCTTCCTAAATCCATCACAACTTCGATCAAGTTATCCTTTTGCGGATGAACTGCGATCGCATCTTGAATCACTTGGGGAAAGATTCTCAACAATTCGTCGAGATTATCAGTGATTTGCATTCGATGAGCAGGAATTTGATTTTGTGTCATTCAAAAAAATTGAGAATTGAGAATTGAAAATTTATAAATAAATAGATTTAATTTGAGATACTAATTTATGAGCAATGGTCACCGACTCTTGTAGTAAATCAGGATAATTTTCTAATTGTTGAGCAGAATAGTTAACCATTTCTAATTTTTCTAAAATTGGTGATATTAAAGAACGAGCATAACTACCATAGGCAACCCCCGAAACCCATCTGTTAAAGGTATTGTGGTTCTTATTTTGGTACTTTAACATTTTTTCTGTGCGGAGTTTAGTTACCGTGTAATCATTTGTACCTCCTGCAAGTTGAATATATCCTGGCAGACCTGCTGCGATCGCTTTTCGGGCAAATTTTACTGCCAGATGGGTTGTCCCTTTCCCAATATCGCCACTCATAGGACGACCATCAGTTTGCCAAATCAACGGACAGGGTAATGGGTTGATCAGCTCAAACAAAGATTGTAAATAGGGAATCGCTTCTGGATGGTAAGAGCAACTAATAGCCAAAACTTGCAATTTATCGATGCTAGGGGAGATTGTTTGCCATAATCTTTGAAAATCAGAGAAATGACCGACTTGAGTATGAATTTCGATCGCGTCGATTCCCATCTCATCAATCAGCGAAACTATAGCTTGGGGCGTCGAGACATAGGAGCGAGTGGTGATTAATTGCTCAGGACAAATAGGTAAACAACGACCGCAACCATAACAGAGGCGATCGCTAACCCCAGAAAATTCCGTTTCACTAAATGCGATCGCATTGGCTCCGCAAACTGTTTCGCAAGGGCGAGGACATTCGCTTGGGCATTGGGTCGCGTCAAATTCAGCCTTTCTAAAATGAGGGTCTTCCCCATCATTAATACTAATCATTAACAAAGGTTGACCACTGACTCCCAATTTTTGACGGAGATCCCAATCTGGGAGATTTTGCGCTGCTCGGATACCTTCTTGCACAGCATTTATCACAGCTGAGTCAGCAGCGACATCAATACAGTCAACTCCCGCGAGAGTGTAAATCAAAGCTAAACTACGAACCGCAGGCAGATGTTGGTAACTAGCTCCGCAAATTAGTTTGAACCAGTTACCTGTCTTTAAGGAATGCGATCGGGATCTTATTTCGTTCACTTGCATATCATATCAAGGGACGAACGAGAAATTACTAGGAGAAAGAAAGGAAGTTAACTAGCTATAAATATTAATTGCCAATCATGTTTCTGAAAAAAATTTACATAAATATATACATAGAACCTGATTTATTTTAGAATAATGTTACTTTTCGCAACTTTTTTGATAATTTTTAATGAGAAGCGAGCAAAAAAAATTCAATTAGAGTAAGGAATCTTAACATTATGGCTGATAAAGACTTTTTCCTAGAACCAGATGACGCTCAAACTATGGGCAACATAGACTATATGAAAAGAAGCATTAAAGTTAGACATACATTTCCTAAAACGTTGAAAAATCCAAAAGGGTTTGCGACTGAAAAGGCATTTTCTGCCACTGAAGGTGGGACAGTATCACCAAATAGTAATGTGGTGGCGGAACCAGCACCGGCTCCTGCACCAGCTCCTGCGCCGGCTCCTGCACCAGCTCCTGCACCAGCACCAGCTCCCATAGCAGCAACAGCACCGGCACCAGCTCCTGCACCGGCTCCTGCACCAGCACCGGCTCCTGCACCAGCCCCTGAACCTGTACCAGCACCTGAGTCTGCACCCGCAGTAAGTAGTTCCGACGATTCCAATTTGCAACAACGTCGTCAAGGGGATCCTGGGATAAATATGTTCCGTGATATGGCAAAAAACATTGCTACTAAAGGAAGATATTAAAAATCCGGTGTCTTGCCGCATCAGAATATAAATTTTATTAATGTAGAGACGTAGCAGTGTTTTGCGTCTCTACATTGTTTTTAATTGTAAAACTATGAGTTATATTGAAAGATATTTAAATGCTTATATTTCAATATAATCTATGACCTATAGCCTCAGAATTGTAGATCTTCCTGCAAGCGAACGTCCTCGCGAAAGACTTCTTGCTATAGGAGCCAATAATCTTACCGCCGCAGAATTACTAGCAATTTTACTTGGTACAGGTCAGGGAAAAGGAAAACTCTCAGCCCTAGGTCTAGGACAACATCTACTACAGCAACTTAGTCAACACAAAAGAGATCCTGTAGATGTCCTCCGAGATGTTAGTCCTCAAGAATTAATGCAAATCTCCGGAATCGGTCCAGCAAAAGCTGCAACCATAGTGGCTGCCATCGAATTGGGGAAAAGAACTTTTCAATTTCGCCCCAATCAAAGGACTTCTATTGATAATCCGGCTGCTGCTGCTGCTGCTTTGAGTCAAGATCTCATGTGGCAAAATCAAGAACGATTTGCCGTCTTGATGCTGGATAATCACAATGGATTGATTGGGACTCAGATAATTACCATTGGCACAGCTGAGCATACGGTCGTTGATCCTCGGGCAATTTTTCGTGAATCGATTAAACAGGCTGCCAATAAACTGATTGTGGCCCATAATCATCCTTCAGGGATTTTAAAACCTTCACCTGAAGATCTTGAGTTAACCAAACAATTACTTCAAGGAGCAGAGTATTTAGATATTCCTATTTTAGATCATTTGATTTTAGGCAATGGCAATTATCAAAGCATCCGACAAATCTCTAGTCTCTGGAATGATTAATGAACCTAATTTTAATTATAATGATTACAAATTTAATTTGATTAATAAAATATATATAAAATATAAGGCTAAAATAAATGGACAATAACAATCTTTTTCAAATTGCACAACAAGGCTTTCGCGTGACCATAGGAGCCGCAACTTCTTTGGTGGAAACGGTTCAAAATCCTCAGAAGAGAACCGAAGTATTATCACAAATACAAGCAGACCTCAGTCAAAAAACCCGAGAATGGTCAGAAAAGGGGGAAGTAACCGAGCAAGAAGCTAAACAATTTTTAGATAATTTACTTAATAAGCAGACTGTGGGGTCTAATTATCAAGAAACCCCAAGTTCCTCTACTGAACCCCGAACAAATGCGACTGACGATCTGCAACAATTAACTGATGATATTATTGCCCTGAGAAAAGAATTGGAGCAAATACGTCAATCTAGGAATATGTAAGCTAGAATACTGAAATTTTTGAAGAAAAAATGGTAAATATCCGTATAATCGCGGATTCTTTAATTATTCAAGCATGTTAGAAGATAGATAGTTCTAGACTATTTCGTCTAAATTAAGATAGAATACTGATAAGATCCCATTAACCCTAATTTTCTTTTCAATTCGTTTGAGTAAATTTTGGGATCGAGTGTGACCTTCTTTAGTAGCAAGGTAATCATGTGGTGTGAGTCATACATAACAACTCATTGAGGGTCGTCTGCATGACTATTATCGTTTGTTTGGTGATAATCCTTGTGATTAGAAGCCTTTGGGATTATTTCTTTCCCTGTATTTCTGACTAAAAATTTTGTAGGGATGTAGTGTTTTGCGTCCCTACATTTAAACAAATCAAAAAGCTATTAATGCAGGAAAATACTATAATTAGACCCGTGATTATAGTCGTAGCTTATAATCGGCCTTATTCTCTACGAAGATTGTTAAACTCTCTAGCAAGAGCAGACTATACTGCGCATGATTCAATTACTTTAATTATCAGTATCGACTATAGCGATTCTTCAGAAGTACTTTCAGTCGCCAAGAATTTTATCTGGAAATTTGGGGATAAAGAAATAATTCAACATCCGAAAAATTTAGGTTTAAAAAAACATATTATTTTTTGTGGAGATCTTACGCAACAATATCAGTCGGTAATTATTTTGGAAGATGATTTAGTTGTAGCTCCTGCCTTCTATGATTATGCTTGTCAAGCTCTTACCTATTATCAAGACCAGGGTAATATTAGTGGAATTTCTTTATATTCCTATTTTTACAATGAATATGCCAAAGTGAGATTTATGCCCTTTGACGATGGATTTGATAATTACTTCTTACAAAGCGCTACTTCCTGGGGACAAGCCTGGACAAAAAGACAATGGCAAGATTTTAAAGATTGGTATAAGATTAATCATCAAATATCTTTTAGCGAGCAAAAGAAAATCCCTAATGCAGTAGCGAATTGGCAAGATAAATCCTGGAAAAAATATTTCATTGCCTATATGGTTTTGAAAGACAAATATTTTGTCATTCCTCGTATTTCTCTAAGTACTAATTGCAGTGAACCAGGAGCTAATATAATTAACAAGCAAGGAAACTATCATGCTCCTCTTTTATTGAGAAATAAAAATTTTAATTTTAGTGATTTGTCGTCATCTCAGACTATCTATGATGCTCATTATGAATTAGAGGCGCGATCGCTGTATCAATATCTTCCTTGGCTCGCAGAATATGATGTAGAATTTGATTTTTATGGCACAAAAAATTTAACTAAAGTTGAATCAGAATATCTTATGACAATTCGAGATTCTTCAAACCCAATTAAATCCTATTCTTTAGAATTAATTCCCTCAGAATTAAATGTTGCTTTTGAATTAACAGGTGACTTTTTTCATTTGACTAAAGTAACAGATTGTCAGGCGATCGCGCCCCAAAAAAAATTAGCCCAATACATCAATCTACATCAATATGCAGGTATTAAAAGGTATCTCACTTTGGCTTGGTATAGTTTAATTGGCAAACTCAATATTTTTTAGTCACCTACTATGTCTGAAGTTAATCACATTAAACAAGGAGGATTAAGATTACAAGGTACGATAAAAAAACATACTAGTAATTTGCCATTAGTATCAATAATTACTGTCGTTTTTAACGGAGAATTAGAATTAGAAGAGACAATTAAATCTGTTATCAACCAGTCATATAATAATATTGAATATATA
>JBCCYD010000338.1:0-6883 GCA_039190385.1 Cyanobacteria bacterium P01_F01_bin.143
CATTGTTCAATCTTAAGGGACCTATCTCAATGAAATTTAATCGTATTATCAAAGTTAAGAATACATCTCTAAGTAACATCAAAAAGCAACTGCAAAATAGTGAAATTGATCCTTTTATTATCAAGGAAGAATTTCAGGAAAAAATTTCTGAGGGTAAATTTCCCCATTCTATTATTACGGAAAAATTGCAAGATAAAATCTCTAAGGGCGAGTTTTCTCCCTCTATTATCAGGGAAGAATTGCAAGACAAAATCTCTGAGGGTAAATTTCCCCGCTCTGTTATCAGGGAAGAATTGCAAGACAAAATTTCTGAGGGTGAATTTTCTCGCCCTGTTATCCAAGAAGAATTTCAGGATAAAATCTCTGGTGGTAAATTTGCTCCTGCTGTTATCAGGGAAGAATTTCAAGATAAAATTTCCGAGAGTAAATTTTTCGATTCCTTTACAGGTGAAGGATTCAGGAAACCTTTTCAATCTCTTAGTGGTGTAGATTTTGAAATGCCTTTTGATCCAGTTTCCGATGAAGGTTTTTTTCCTAGAGTTGGTATCTATGAGCGTCAATTAAGTAATGATGTCGATATTGATATTGTTGATAAGGTAATAAATTCTGATTTAATTGAATTTGACATCTCTGAACTACCTAGAATCCCCTATGGAGTAGCTTCTAGAATAGAGTCACTAAATGATACAGAGTTTAGTGATTTTAGTTTTGGAGATCGGCGTCCTTTTTTAAGCAATTTTCTAGAGGATGAAATTGCTAATCTAACAGAGACAGAATAGTTGAAAGAGAATTTTCTTTGATTTATCTATAAATGAGCTGATCAACATCTACTTTGTTAAAATATCTCAATATCATTAGTTGAGAAATAATTAAAGTTAAATGCTGATCAGCTTGTTCAATTATTGAAGAGTTAGAAACATTCAACCTATAAATCTTTTTCGATTTCTAAGACAGTTTTTCTGGCCCAGAGATCGCATTCGATAATATCTTCTAAGCTGGGATTAAGATTATTCTCACTAGAAGCGCGATCGCAGACTTTCTCGATCACTTGAGGAATTCCTAGAAAATCAATCTTCTCCGCTAAAAACAAAGCGACTGCCTGTTCATTGGCCGCATTCAAAATTGCTGGCATAAGCCCTCCTGCTTTACCCGCAGCATAAGCTAGTTCCATACAAGGATACTTAGCCTTATCTGGTTCCCGAAAAGTCAAATCACCTGCCTTAACCAAATCCAAAGGCTCCCAATCTGTATAAATTCTTTCTGGCCAAGAAAGGGCATAAAGCAAAGGCAAACGCATATCTGGCCAGCCCAATTGAGCCAACATTGAGGTATCTTGAACTTCAATCAGAGAATGAATAATACTTTGAGGATGAATCACAATATCGATATTTTCGTAATCCATGCCAAAGAGATAATGTGCTTCGATTACCTCCAAACCTTTGTTCATTAAAGTAGCCGAGTCGATCGTAATCTTTTGTCCCATAGACCAATTAGGATGTTTCAAGGCATCCTGTACCGTAACTGTGGCTAATTTCTCGGCAGGCAAATCACGGAAAGAGCCACCAGAAGCTGTTAAGACAATTCTTCTTAGTCCGCCTTCGGGAACGCCTTGTAAACATTGGAAAATAGCTGAATGTTCTGAGTCCGCTGGTAATAATTTGACCCCATGTTTAGCGACCAAAGGTAAGATCACGGGGCCGCCAGCAATTAGAGTTTCTTTATTGGCTAATGCGATATCTTTTCCTGCTTCGATCGCGGCAATAGTTGGTAATAAACCCGCACAACCGACAATTCCGGTCACCACAGTTTCGGCATCTCCATAGCGAGCAACTTCGGCAATACCTGATGCTCCAACTAATATTTTCGGGGGATTGGGAAAAGACGCGATCGCATCTTTTAATTCTGATAATCTACTTTCATCAGAAATAGCGACAATTTCGGGTTGAAATTTACGAATTTGTTCTGTTAATAAACTAATATTTCTCCCCGCTGCTAGCCCAACTACCCGAAATTTGCCAGGGTGATGGGTAACAATATCTAAAGTTTGCGTTCCGATAGAACCAGTTGAGCCGAGGATTGTAATGGGTTTTTGTTTAATAGATAAGTTCATGTGAATTAATAATAATTAGTTTGTTCTCTAGTCTCTGTTCTTCAAGTAGTAAATCACAATACTAGTCATCAAACAAAGGGCAGATTCTTATTAATTAATCAACTCCCAATCTCCTTACATCTCTTACGGTGCAGCCATTAATAAAATCCTTTCCCATAGCCAAGGAAAAATCCTTTGACACCAAATCGCCAGGTGACCTTGCCAACCAACTAAAATCTCAGAAGAATCGCGACTTAAACCAGTGATTAAAGACTTGGCTACCGACTCAGGAGTCATGGGAATTACCCAACGAAATAATTTTAAGTCTGCAATCATGTCAGTCTTAGTAAGAGATGGCAGCAAAGCAATGACTTTAATATTATGGGGTGCCAATTCTACCCGTAAAGCTTGGGAAAATCCGACGATCGCGAATTTTGTTGCTGAATAGGTTGCCATAGTCGGAGCCGCCACTTTTCCCATTAGACTAGAAACATTGACAATGACTCCTGATTTTTGAATTGCCATTTTTTTTGCAATCAAACGCACAATAGTAAACATTCCCATCAAATTTAAAGACACTTCTTCCTGCATTTTCGGGACTTCGGATTCTAAAAAAGGTGCTTGATGGGCGACTCCTGCGCAATTGATTAGGATGTCAATTGGCCCATAATTTTGCCAGGCTTGCGCGATCGCGATCGTTGTCGTAACGTACTGGGTCAAATCTATTGCTAGAGTAATAACTTCTACATCTAAAGATTCCATTTCCGAAGCAACTTCTGCTAGCTTTTTCCGATTTCTCGATACTAAAACCAAACGTTTAACACCTTGATTCGCCAATTGTAATGCGATCGCTTTACCAATTCCCCGAGACGCACCTGTTACTAACACGGTTTTTTTCTTCAACTTCATTTTAAAATTCTCAAAAAAATCACTAGAAATTATCAACTTAGACCTAAAAAACATAAACTTAGGTCATCTCTATTTACAGCACTAAACTGCCACAGCTTATATTCACAAGCTGGAAATACAGAATTATTGGCATCACATATAATTAATCCTCAGATTCTTGAGGTGCACACTGATCAACAATTAGCTATTAGCCATTAGCCATTAGCAAAAAAAAATCTTTATTAACCCTGAAACTCATGAATTTTTTGTACATTATATATTTACCAATTAATGTTTTAAAAAATCCATGTCAGGGTTTAGATATATAGCATTAGAAAGCTATTGTATTGAAAATTGTATAATCGACGACTTTTTCTATTCTCATCTTTAAGTCTCCTTAAGCTTAACTACCAGAAAAAAATCTTTCTCTAAAAAAGACAAAGATAATTTATCAATCAGCAGTATTTGTTATTGAACTTGTATCTATTAATAACAATCAATAAGTAAAAAACTTGGCAATACGTAATAATCCCTAATACTTAATTACTATTCAAGATAGCTCGTGCCATATAGAAACTAGCAATAGATTTGGCATCTATCGGTTCGCCAGCTAGGATTGCAGCTTCTAATTCTTTTTCACTCATCAACACGACTTCAATATCTTCATCGTCATCTTGTTGGGGAGGATTTTCTAGTTTTTCTAAATCCTGTGCCAAATAGGAATAAATATATTCATCAGAATAACCAGGTGCAAGAATGTATTTACCTAAAGATTGCCATTTATGGGCGCGATAGCCAGTTTCTTCTTCGATTTCTCGCTTAATTGTTTCGGCAGGATCTTCATTGGGTTCTACTGTGCCTGCAGGAAACTCTAATAATCTACCTTTGACCGTAAAACGATATTGTTTTACTAAAACAAATTGTCCCTCGGCAGTAACAGGTACAGCCAAAGCTCCACCTGGATGGCGAACACATTCCCAATTTCCTTCTACTCCGTTGGGGAGGCGCAGCTTAAGAACTTCGTAATTGAATTTGCGACCTTTATAGAAAAGCTTTTGTTCTAGAATCTCTGAGGGTTCGTTGCCTACGGACATAATGATTTGTCTTGCTTACGCTAAATTATCCAAAGAGTATCATAATTTAAGAAGAGACGTGTCGGCGACACGTCTGTACGGTGCATATTCGTACGCTGGCACATCTGTGATAGTTCGTTGAATCATGAATCTAGCAATAGATACACAAAAGACAAGTGAGTATAAAATCTTTGTCGAGTTTATAAAAGAGTTTAACCTACAAAGAAAAGATGACAAAGGAGATGATTTGTATCTTTTCTCCAACGTTTCATGGTCAGAATACGAAAACCTTTTGACGGATTTAGGAGATATATCGTGGTGTAGAATTGCCTATTTAGATGGATTATTAGAAATAATGGCTCCAGGACGAAAGCATGAAACAATCAAAGAACTGACTGGTATGCTGATTGTTGCCTACTGTGATGAGAAAGAAATAGATTATTTTTCTTTTGGTTCAAAAACCTTAAAGAATGAGGAATCTCAAGTGGGTAAGGAACCTGATACCAGCTATGCCATTGAACTAGATAAGAAATTCCCGGATATTGCAGTAGAAGTTAATCAGAGCAGTGGCAGTATTAATGATCTGGAAAAATATCAGAGATTGGGGATTAAGGAAGTTTGGGTGTGGGATAAAAATGACAATCTTGAATTTTATATTTTAATTGATAATAAATACCGTAAAAGCTCAAAAAGTAAATTTTTAAGTAATCTAGAATCAAGTATTGTGCAGGATTATGTAAATGTAATGAAGGAAAAGGGAGCAAGAATTGGGAAAAAAGAATTTATTCAAAAAATTAAAGATCTGTGATTTTTTATGCTATTAGCTGAAAGCTGGCACTTCGCGATCGCCTTAAATCTATGAATGAAATACACATAAAATAAATCTTAAGAAATATAGGTAAATTGCTTATTTGGTATTTGAATTACTTTGTATAGTTAATTATTCAGTTAATAACGGCAATTAACAGGAGATATTCAAATGCCATTTACCTTACTGAAGGGAACTTTCAAGCCAGCAGCAGGATTCCCCGATGGTGATAGTGTTCGCTTCGCGCCTAATGATCCCTCACCACTTTTTTCTCTTCCCCGCAGAGGAAGAAGTCCCCGAGTGAATGATAATAACGGCACCTTACAACTTCGATTTGAGGGTATTGATGCAATGGAGAAAGATGCCAAAGAACCATTCGCGTCGGATGCCACAAGCAAAAATTTGGAATTAATCGGGCTGACTAGTGCCACAGATGAAGTCGATGGCTATATTCTAACTAATCAGATTGACCCTTTCGGCAGACCAATCTGTTTTGTTTTCTCTGGTAATGCTGAAGAAGAGGACGGCTCAAGCCTCTTTTTGACTGCTGAGCGCATGAAGGAAAGTGTCAACTATAAGCTCATTGAGGCTGGTGCTGCCTATCCTCTTTTTTACGATACTTTATTTGATGATCTGCGTTCAGAGCTTGCTACCGCAACTAAAAATGCCCGAACTACCGAAGTAGGATTTTGGTCAAATGATAAAACAAATATCGGTGTGATCTGGGCAGGGAAAGACTCATTGCCGGATCTTGACCCAATATTTCCCAAATTATGGCGTCGCTTGGAAGGTTATACCCAGAATCGGAGTTTCCGCGACGAATCAAATACGCTTGATGCCTTCATTGATTATCTTGAAACTAGAAGTGAGCGTATAGTCGTTACTTCAGAACCAAAGACTACCGACTTTGATAATATTGTCGAGGTTGATGGTGCGATAGTAAAACTGCTTGTTTTACCAGAAGATATTGTTATTATGTCCTAATCTTATTATTCTGCGATCGCGGTAGCGACTACCAAAGGTCTCGCACATTTCCAAATTATCTGCGATCGCGATAAACTTTAAATTCCTGAAGTAGTTTGTTGAAATAAGGCAGCAAAATCTTTTGTTACCTCTGCATCGGGAGCATCTTCTGGTTTGGAGATAATATCAAAGGCTTTGTTACGAGCATCAGGTTCTTCTAATGCTTGAACGACTACTTCAGCAACATCAGTTCTCGGAATGGAAGTGGGAATTCCATTAGGTGGATTATTTAGTAGAGTATCGTTTTTACCCACTAGCAATTGTCTAACACCACCCGCCAAATCGATTAATCCACCAGCGCGAACAATAGTATAGTCAATGCCCGAATCAATCAAATATTGTTCAGCTTTACGTTTCCAAATCAGTATTTTGCCGTTGCCCATTTGGTTAAGGGGATGATTTGGCATTGTGCCTCCCATAGAACCTACCAAAACAATATGCTCTACTCCCGCTTTTTGAGCCGCATCGATTTGGTTTTTTTGACCGTAATAGTCTACTTTTTCTGGAGTTCCATTTGGTTCATACATCAATTGGGGTCTTTCTCCTGGTGAAGGTGGAGCTTTCATTTTAGGGGCAGCACTAGTCAAAATAACGAGGGCAGAGCAGTCTTGTAACGCAGGTTCTAAGCTGGATATATCTGTGATGTCTCCGAAGAAAAAACCTTCAGTGGAACCAAATAATTCTGTGACTTTTGATTGCGATCTAGCTAATCCCATTGCTTGCCAGCGATCGCGTTGTTGGCGTAGTTTCTGCAAAACTATTGATCCAGTTCTACCTGTAGCACCTGTGACTAGGACTCGTTTTGTCATTCCCCTCCTGAATTGAGCATCAGCCCTGATAGTATAAATGATCCCTATTTTAATTCAGTTTGTCCGATTTTCATTTTAAATTAGTATGATATCTTGCGATCGCGAAGTGCCTCGCTGTGCGAGACTGCGGATAATGTGGCAATGCGAGATCCAATCAAAACTTCTATTATTTTAATTAAAAAATATTAAAAAA
>JBCCYD010000339.1:0-6873 GCA_039190385.1 Cyanobacteria bacterium P01_F01_bin.143
GAATGCACGCAAGCTTTCTGATGCACTTTGCAGATTTGCGCTAGCGTTTTTGAACCATCTTGATTGTCAATTCTAGAGGCCCAATCCCATTCTTGCCACCAAGCTTCATCTTGGAAATTATTAGCTATGGCATTAATTTTGAAAATATAAATACCTGGCTCAGAAATTGAATCTAGATTAACTTTATTTGTGAATTCAAGACTATTATCTGTAATGTCCCAATCAGTAAGATTCATTGCTCTTTTTAAAGAATTACTATTGCTGCTAGTAAAGGATTCATTCACAAAATCGTAGGATAAAACTTCTGTCTCAGTATTAATAGAATTGCTACTAATCGGGAGAGAATATTTCAAGGGAGCAAAGGGCAGATTGTAATTGAGGTTCGGCTGGGAATTATCAACTCTTTTGGGAACCTCTATAATTTCGTAGGGCGGGCTATCTACTTCTACTGCAACTTTGCCATTGTGAAGGGAAAAGGGTCTGATTAGATCTTGTGGCAAGGAAGGTAAATCCTGGAGAATTGCAATATCATCGACAATCCTATCAGGATAAAAAAGACTGAACTCACTGGTATTAAATAATTCAGGTTTTTGTTGTTGGATATTATCCACATAGTGAATAATATCTTGATAATGTCCCAGGAAAATAATATAAAAAGGACGATAAGCTTCGAGATCTTTTCCCTGAGTTGTATACTGAAAATCTCGATAAAGATTAGGATTTACTGAATAAACAGTATGATTATATTCACTTCTAATTCCTAAGACACCTACGGCATGACCTGGTAAGTTTTTATTAAAATAAGTCCGCTGAATTGTTTTGTTAAGTTTATTGAGATCTGAACCCTGTTGATCTAAGTCTGTTATTAAAATGAGAAGTTGATCTTCATTTTCGGGATTTGCGATCGCGACATCTAAATGACTAAAAACCTCGGGAAATTCAGCGCTGTTGCCATCATAAAATTCGGGTAGTCTTGCTTTTTGATATTGACTATCTGTGATCTGTTGAGTTTGTTTTTGTCCAATACGGTAATGTTCAACATCAACTTGCGATCGCGAACCACTTCCTAAATTGACCACACTATCTAGTAATGTAATAGTCTGAGCATAACGGCTATTAGAGTTATTTTTTATATAGCCGTACATGGAGCCACTACCATCTACATTAATCGATATTTTGAGGGGATTTTTTTTATCTACAGGTTTATCGATAACAGGTATATCACAAGGTAGCTCTGCGTCTGTAATAACTGCTACAGGTTTACAAGCAACTACAATCAAAAGAGTAGAAAATATGGTCAGCCAGGATTTCAGTGGAACTCGAAATTTCATCACTATGTTAAAAAAATGTTACCTTCAGTAATTCCTCGGATGAGGGTTGGTATGCTTAGTTAACTGAATAAAGCTATTCGGATTATAGATTATATATGAGTATTTAGCGAAATGTCATCTAGATGTCATCTAAAGTAGATTCTTTAATCTGCAAGTGTACTCAATTTTGATTTATTTGAGATTTTATTTAGGTTCAAATCAACTTAGTTTTTTAGGTCGCTTAACTATATATTTGATTATTTTTGCATGAATTAACTGACGTAAGTAAATTTAAATTTCTTGAGGAGGCTCATGAAAACAGGAGAAACTATTCGTATTATTATTTTTACTTTGCTGGGATTGGTTTTGATGTTCTGGCTACAGCCTTTGATTTATCAAAATAGGTTGATTAGAATTGCTGACTATCAAGGAGGGGTGACGACTTGGATTCGTGATGATTACTATCTCAGTGCGGGAATCGTCTTTGGCTTGTCGTTCCTGGCCATGTTGTCTTGGTGCTTTGGCACAGCTAGAGCTAAAGTCAAAAATGCCGCTGATGTTGCTAGCTGGAATGTAGTCTGGTGGTTATTGGGACTATTACCCATTATTGGGATTGCGATCGCGCTCATCTTTTTCAACAAGAGTGATGATGCACTACTATCTCTGACAGGATTTTTAGTTTTTGATGGTTTATTTCTACTTTATTGGTTGCCTACAGCGACTAGCTCTCCTGGATCGTTTAAATTTACTCCTCCAGGAGCTATGTTTGTACGTCGTTTAATTGGGTCTTAAATTATTTCAGAAATCATGGGACAAAATACACTTTATGCCATTGGAATTGGTGGCACGGGATCTAAATGTCTAGAGGCGATCGCACAAATAGCTTCTGTAGGTTTATTTACAGAGGATGAAATTAAGTTTCTATTTGTTGATGCCGATGAAACTAACGGTAACTTGGAACGAGCTAGAACTAGTCTAAAAGTTTATAATCGCACGCACCAGTTGATTACAGAGCAAGGAGACAAGATTCCTTGGGTACAAACTCCAATCAAATCCTATCGTCCAGATGTTTGGTCACCTTTTGGCAATACCAGTACCAACAAAAATTTAGGTTCTTTCTTTGGTTATAATAATCTCCAACAAGGCGGGAAAGGTTTAGGGCATTTGTTTGATGTTCTCTATACCCAAGAAGAAAGAGAAGCCAATTTGGATGTGGGGTTTCGAGGTCGTCCCGCGATCGGTTCTGCGGTGATGAGTGGTTTGGATTTAGATAATCTCGAAGAAGATCCTTGGGCAGGATTAATCCAGGATATTTTATCTGATGTTGGCAGTAGTAAGACTCCCAGGATATTTCTTTGCGGCTCGATTTTTGGGGGCACAGGAGCCTCTGGTTTACCAACTCTGGGTCGTTTAATTTATAACAAGTTACAAGATGAGAAAATCCAGGGCGCGAAGATTGCCTGTCTATTCGTGCTGCCCTATTTTCGGTTTGCTCAACCGACAGGAAAGGATGCCAATAATGGAGAAGTCTATGCGAGAGCAGAACAGTTTTTATTAAATACTGAATCAGCTTTGCGTTATTACAATAATCAGAACGAATATTTCGATACAGTTTATTTGCTGGGAAATCAAAATCTATCCAATTACGACTTCAGTATTGGGAAAAATACTCAGAAGAATGAACCTCATTTTATTGAATTGTATTCTGCTCTTGCGGCTAAGCATTTTTTAACTGAAACTCCTTCGGGGAAAAATGCGGTAGTGCTCAATAGTCGTAATTCAACCGCGGGAATCACCTGGGATGATCTTCCTGAGACAATCGAAACCAAGGCAAAATTGGTTAATGCGACTCGCTTTGCCTATGCTTGGTTATCAAATATTGCTTCAGAATTAGAGAATGCCAAAAAAGAAGGGGTAGCCAGATTTTCTAAACATGCTATTTGGTTTCTTAACTTTTATCGTCCTCAACAAGGGGGATTAGGCAGTCTCTTTAGTAAGAAAGGGGAAGACTATCCTGATTTTAATGATGCGGCAGAGCAACAAAAGATCACTGATATTACCGAATGGTGTCAGGATTATTTGCGATGGATATCAGAGCTTCAAAAATGTGACGGTGATGAGATTCAACTTTTTCAAGATGCAGCTTTAGCCAACTTAAAAAAAAATGAAGGAGCAAGATTGGGAGATTTAGTAATCGGCGATAATCGTGACAGAAATACTAAACAAGAAGATACAGTCCAAAGATTGCAGCTAGAGCTTGAAGCATTTACCTCCGCTGAAAAAGGCACTATTGGTTTAGCCAAAGCTTTATACAAAGTTTGTGAGTTGTTGTAAATAGTTAATATTTTCTCTTCGTTCTTTATTCCTTGAATTATTATGCCTGAGTCAATTCTGTTATTGCCCCAATTAAAAGCTGATGCTGATGTTCAGTCAGGCGATCGCCCTGGAGAATGGAATGTTCAGCCAAGTAAAGCTTTTGTCAATGTTGCTTCTAGTCTGAGTTATGAATCGCCAGGAGCAGTTAAGAATATTAGTTCAGTGCCGACCATGTGGGCGCGACCGCTCACTATGGAGATGATTCTATATGATGATCAAAATTCTCTTCGGGAGCAGGTGATTCCTGAATGGCAAGGCATGTTAGCCGCGATCGCCCTTGCCGAGATTCGGGGCTTTCCGATTACTGCGCAATTGTTAGAGCTTAGCAATCTTAGATATGAAGAAGACTTTGCTAATTGTCTATATGAGCTATTACCCGACTACAAAGGCCGAAATCTCTACGAACTAGATAATAAACATCCCTGGGAAGATATTTATCTATTTTTATGGGACAAAAAGCCCATTGGTATGACATCCCCAACTACGATTGTGGTTCCTGCGGAGAAGGGTAATTGGCAAGAGGTTCCCTGGTGGGATAATAACGAAAGAAGATTAAAATCTCCGCATCAATCTCTTAATAAAAATGAACAAGCTCTACTGTGGTGTTGGTTAGACAATCTTAATGGAACTTTAAACAAACATAATGGCGATCGCAGAGCGATCAATATTATGAAAGGACTACTCAGAGATTTTCAAAATAGTCTTGGTCAAATTGAAGATCAAAAACTTGTTTTAAGTGATGATCCTGTTTTCTTTGAAGTAAAAATTAATCGAGGTGCATTAGAAGCTCTTAATCGTCCCGTCAAAGCACCAGAAAAAGATTCTTGTGTGGAACTAGTTTCTAGTAAACCAGGCAATGAACAGCCACCATTGCTAATTTACGATCCAGCAATGGCCAATGTTTGGAATGAAAAACCTCAAAATATCTGGATTCATGGGGGAAAAACTCTTGCCTCTCTTAAGCCAGAAGAATTCTCCACACTCAAAGAACAATGGACAGAAGTTAATTTGGTCACTCCAGACGAGTTATTCTTTCCAGAACTAAAATTTATTGAGCTAGAAAATGCTTTACCAGGTGCATTATCACCCGAAGTAGATCAGCCGATAGTTTTTCAGGATCAACGAGTTACGCCATTAATTCCGCTTAACCCATTACTTCTAGAGTATCTTACTCCAGAAGATTTATTGAGCAAAATTAAATTCCAAAGAGTCAGCAGCGGAGTTCGTTTAATTGTCGATTTACCGTTAAGCGGGGTGAAAGACGATCAGACATCTGAAAACTATCGTATCTTTAGAGATTACGATCTCAAAGTCGAAAATAGTTTAGGAGATCAACTGCCGGTATTACAAATTTGGCCAAATTTCCAGAAAAAAGATTGGCACGAATATTATACTTTCTACTATGACGGTGAACTAGAAGAACAGACTTTTAAGATTACCTATCCTCAAGCTATAAAATCTCATGGGTTTAAGGACGGTTTTGGATCTTTTCTGATGTATCGTTCAGCAGAATTTCCTGAATATCTCACCTGCACTGATTTTGAGAATAATCAAATAGGTTTAATTTTATTCCCATCTCCTAAAGAAATTATAGACAACAAACATTGGCATATTGGGGTGGATTTTGGTACATCATTTACTAATATTTATGTCAATGCTAATAAACAAGAAGTACCACAACCTTTAGAACTAAAAAATTTGCAGTCTCAGGTAACAGATACTGATATAGTTAATCGACTAAATACTTTGTTTGAGTATTTTGTTCCAGAAAACTTTAAACTAGTTAGAGATCGTAAAGCTCTACCACTATCTAGTGTCCTTACTATTAGAGGCAAAGATCCGAAGAATTCTCAGCAATTATTCCCAATATTAGATGGACGCATTTATATTCCTGACAATAATAGATTTGAACCTCAGAAAGATTGGATTAAAACGAATCTCAAATGGGATGAAGATATTCGGTCGCATAGTGAAGTCTTTCTAAAAAACTTAGCTCTCTATATTTCAGCTCTAGCCGCAGAAGCAGGAGTTACCGAAATTCAATGGTCTTTATCCTATCCTTCGGCTTTTTCTCGGGGAGATATTCTTAATTATTCTGATGTTTGGTCTAATGTAGCCAGAGAGTTAGAAGAATCTACAGGAATCAAACAAAATCATCCAGAGGTCGATCTAAAAAAGGGAACGGGCGATTTCCGCACTGAAAGTTTAGCAATTGCTCAATATTTTGCCGATTTTGAAGATAAAGATTTAGTTTATACAACTTGTATTGATATTGGAGGTGGAACTTCTGATATTTCTATTTGGGAAAAGAATAGCTTGGTTCATCAATGCTCAGTTCAATTGGCAGGAAGGGATATTTTCTCCCAATTTATCAAAATGAATTCTACTTTTGCTGAAGAAAAATTTGGACTTGATCCCAAAGAGTGGAAAGGATTAGGTGCTGGGGCATTTAGCGCCAAACTGGATGTTTGGTTACGCTACAGAAGTGAACAATGGCTGGATAAAAATAGAGCTTCGCAAAGAAGAGATAAAGAGTTTCAGGGATTAATCCGCTTAATGACTATTGGTATTGCTGGATTATATTATTATGTTGGGATTTTGCTGAAGGTTCTCCATTCAGAAGTAGCAGAAGATGAAGAAGGGAATATGGTTTCTCTTTATAAAGAAGGAAAAATTACGCCTGTTTATATTGGAGGAAATGCTTCCCGCTTTTTGCAATGGCTCGATGAACGAGGAAAATTTGATAAAAATTCCGAAGTTAATGAATTGTTTAGTCGGATGTTAAGCAAAGCTTCAACTTTCAAAGATACAGAAGAGATTACTAACCTCAGTGATAATCCCAAAGATGAAGCAGCTTGTGGCTTGGTTCTCAGTAGTACAAAACTCAAGGGATTAGGCAGAAAGGTAAAAGATCCCATAATTGCGGGAGAAACTTGTTGTATTAATGGTGAAGAATTTACAGCTGAGCAAAGACTAACTCTTGGGGATAGCGATGAAGATATAAAAGAATTTACTATTCCTAATTTGGTAGAACTTCCCAAATTTCTCTATGAATTTCATCAAGCTATTAGAGATCTTGAACTAGAATCTATTACTGGTTTAGAAAATTATAAGTTAAGTCCAGAAACAGATGATAATTACAAATTATGGCAAGAAACACAACGAGAGTTGAATAAAACTTTGCTTA
>JBCCYD010000340.1:0-6867 GCA_039190385.1 Cyanobacteria bacterium P01_F01_bin.143
ATTGTTTTAAGTTTTGAAAATGAATTCAGACAATGTATTGATAAATAAGGCTTAGCTCATTTTTTACATTTGGTTCTTAACTTAAATAAGTGAGTTCAAAAGGCAAAAGTAAGATTATTTGAACAAAACAAATTACTTTTGAAATGCTTTGTTGAACCAGGTAAGTATCAAGGATAATATTATTATCCAGGAGTTTTTTATGGATGCTCAATTCATGAATGAGGTTTTAGCACTCGTCAATGAAGAGAGAAGTAATGCAGGTTTAAATCCTTTGGAATTTGATGCTCAGTTAGAAACTGCAGCTAAGAATCATAGTGAGAGTATGGCATTCAATGACTTTTTTGGTCATCAAGACCCGATAGATAGATCTTCTGCTAGTGATCGCATTGATGAAGTTGGCTATGATTGGTCTACCTTTGGTGAGAATGTAGCCGCTGGTTATTCAAATCCAGAAACAGTTATGAATGCATGGATGAATAGTTCTGGTCATCGTGCCAATATTCTCAATCCAGATTTTACTGAAATAGGCATTGGTTATGAGTTTCTTGAAAATGATACAGGTTCAGTTAACTATAATCACTACTGGACTCAAGTTTTTGGGACACCTATAGATGCCAGTTCAGAACAGTCCGTCGATGAAATTGATCAAGAACAATCTGTCGATGATCAACTATCAGAAGATGAGACAACATCAGAAGATAATTCTTCAAATAATCTAGATTTAGTCGATAACTTAACTGAATCAATTAATGAAGAACGCATAAATGTTGGCCTCGACCCCTTACAAGTTAATGAGCAATTATCAGAAGTAGCCCAAAACTATAGTTTGGAAATGGCTTCCGGCGATTTTGTTTCCCATCAAGGTTTAGATGGTTCAACTCCAGGAGAACGTATTGCGGAAAGTGGTTATGAAGCATCTGTTTGGGGCGAAAACATTGTAGTCAACAGTGATGATGTTGATATGATTATGGATTATTTCATGATGGGAAGTAGTGGTAATCGAGAGAATATCCTAGATCCTGATTTTCAGGATATTGGAGTTGGTTACGAATACTTGGAAAATGATACGGGGTCCGTCAACTATCAACATTACGTCACAATTAGTTTTGGCTCATCTGAAGTTTAAATTTCTTCTTGAGAGAATTTAAACTAAACCATGCTGTAAATTGAGCTTTCCTCTGATTGATCAATAAAAATATTGATATTAGGATTCTAGGTTACTTTATTTGCTTCTAATAGCTTCGCAAAAGTAAGATCCAAACTCTGATTTTTCTTACTTTTGCGATAAAGTCACTTTAGCTGTAATTATAGCGATCGCATCCAATATTTATAATCTAAGAATATTTTTGATTATATTGTGACAATTTTGCTACCATTTCCGCGCGAGAGGAAACTTTTAGCTTACGAAACATCCGTTTTAATGCTTGTTTAACTGAGTTTTCTTGAATCCAAAGAGTTTTACCAATTTCCGCATTAGTCAAGCCTTGGGCTACCAGCTCGGCAATTTGCGATTCACGGGGTGTAATTTTTTTGATAGTATCTTGAGCGAACTTTATTTGTTGAGACTTGAGCTGAATCAATTGAGTCGATAAATGTAGACATAAAGCACTGAGATCTAAAATATTTTGATTAGTAAAAGGGGCATTGTCGCGATCGCGGGTTAAAGCCAAACTGCCGATCAATTTACCCTCATTGACTATTGGCCCTACCATGACATGACCATGATCGAAGCGAGGACAAATAGTTTGCCATTTTTGATCTGTTAGTAATATTCCTTCATGAACTGGTACGTGATTTTCTAGTAGATAACGTAGAACAGGATTCTGTTTTGGAGAGATAGCAGATTGAAATAATTCAGAGCGATATATAGCTTGAGGAATACGATCTAGCATGAATAAACGATAACGTTGGGCTGCGAAATACTCGCCAATTTGATCGACAACGGTTTGTTGCAGTTCTAACTCGCTTTCTGTTTTCGCGATCGCTGACACCAAAGTTTTTAAATCATTCGTCATTTTCCCAAACTGTACCCTTTCGAGGACTATTCAGAGTTAAATCCGATCTTTATCATAGCTGTAGTTAATCGATGAAAGGATTTAATCTTATGTCTGAATATGCTTATCACGAAACTCTTGTTAATACTCAATGGTTATCAGCACATCTAGAAGATCCTAACGTTCGGATTATTGAAATAAATTTGAGTCGAGAATTATACGAACAAGGTCATATACCTGGATCAATTTTTTGGGAGGCAATGATCACATTTACTCCCGATCTGAGGTTTAATTTTGACATCACTGCAATGGAAAAATTACTAGGAGATACCGGGATTACTAACGATACAACGATAGTTACTGTTCATCACAATTACTTTGCGACTTCTGGTTGTTTGTTCTGGTTTTTTAAAGTTTTCGGCCATGATAAGGTTCGGATTTTAAATGGTGGCCGTCAAAAATGGCTGATGGAGGGTTATCCTTTGACTAAGGAAAAAACAGTTGTAGAAGCAACTCAATATCACGCTCAAACTCCCAATAAAAATTTATTTATCTCCCTAGAAGAGGTGCAAAATTCCCTGGAGCAAAAAGATTGTGTCCTATTAGATGTTCGCACCCCTCAAGAATATGGTGGAGAAAAATTTATCACGGAACCGCCGAAGGAAAACGAACGTGCTGGACATATTCCAGGAGCGATCAATCTCTATTACGAGTTAGCTCATAATGATGACAGTACGTTTAAGTCTTATGCCCAATTGAAAGAGCTTTTTGAGCAACACAATATTACTTCTGATAAGCTGATTATTCCCTATTGTGCTGTGGGAGGACGTTCTGGTCATACTTGGTTTATCTTGAAATATTTATTGGGTTATCCCAATGTCAGAAATTATGATGGCTCTTGGAATGAGTGGAGTCGGATTTCATCTTTGCCTATCGAAACCTAAGTAGAAAAGGATCTCAGCATTTTGATGCATTTGCCCTGGGTAGATTTATAGTTATCTTGACAAAATATCATAACAGTTGTTATCTTGAATTGCATAACAACTGTTATGAGGTTGAACAAATATTGATTCGTTCTTGAGGTGACAAGTATGACTGCATTTAGCAAATCTTTTCAAGCTACAAAGTCTATTAGATATGGAGTTGCTACTTTTTTAGCTTTATCTTCTGGCTTATTAACAAGTTTGATTCCAGGAGGAGCTATTGAAACCCGTAGCTTTGCTCATATTAATCCTTTGATTTTGGCAAGTTTTAATACATTTCTAACTACTCTAAGTTTGGCTAGCTTACTACTGATTTATTTTGTTTGGCAGGGATATCGTTGGGCTTTTGTCGCATCTTTTATATCTGGTCTATCTTACTTTTTAGTGTATGTCCTAGATTTAGGGCATCTATTCCCCGTATCTCCTGATGCTATGCCGATCGCACTTTTGACAATTGAAGTCCTAGGAACGATTGTTTCATTTCCTTTGATGCTTATTTCCGTATCGGGAGTTCAATCTGTTACAAGACAATTGGTCCCAAACAATAATTATCAATTAAAGCTTGATTTAGCTCGAACACAACAGGTTGTCATGGCGATAGCTATCATACTTATTGGAATGGGAATTATTACCTTTGCTACTCGCTCTGCTATGGGGCTGTAAGTGAATACCAAGATATTTTTTTCTGAAAAAATCGTTTAGTAAAAAATGTTATTTACTTCGTAAATTGGTTAAGCGATTAGCCGAAGGCTGGCACTTCGCGGCCCGCTTTGCGGATCTCTTCGAGATCGCGATATTATGTTTCATAATTTGACTTTTGACACAATTAGAACTATAGATTTCCGCTCATGAGTAAAATGAATTCTAAGTCTTAAGTAGCTAATCAGAATTTCATGCCAACTCCATTAAATCCTAGACAAAGACCATATTTAACTCAAAATCATCCGAAAAAAAAGTTTGGTAAACAGAAAACGACTAAATTGCGCATAAATTTTCGAGAAGGACGCTTTGAGATTCCTGGAGTAGATGCTTGGTACGGCCATTGGAAGGAACCATATTATTTGTTGCTAACTGTCCCTTGGTCTGGTTTTTTGATATTAATGGCTTTGGCCTATGTAGTAATCAACACTATTTTCGCGATCGTGTATTTAATGGGTGGAAACTGTATTGAAAATGCTACTGCTGGTTCATTTGGTGATGCTTTTTTCTTTAGTGTACAGACGCTAGCTTCTATTGGTTACGGTGCTATGTATCCGACTACTACCTATGCAAATATGTTGGTGACTACAGAAGCTTTAATCGGAACTATGGGAATTGCTTTAATGACAGGATTAGCTTTTACCAAGTTTTCTCAACCAACAGCGAGAGTGGAATTTAGTAACGTAGCTACCATCTCTGATCATAATGGGACTCCAACTTTGATGTTACGGGCAGCTAATCAACGGCGAAATCAAATTATTAAAGCTGAAATTAAAATATATCTGATGCGAGATGAAATTAGCGCTGAGGGAGAATATATGCGTCGCTTGTATTTTCTTAAACCGCTTCGTGACCAAACACCAAGATTTACTCTTAGCTGGACGATAATGCATAAAATTGATGAAAGTAGTCCTTTATGGGGTGCTACGGCCGAGTCTTTAGCACAAACTAAAACTATGGTGATTGTTTCTTTGAGTGGGATTGATGAGACTGTAGCTCAACCAATTCATGCTCCCTACTCCTATGCGGCCAATGATATTCTCTGGGGACATCGTTTTACGGAAATCTTTCATCAAAGTCCAGAAGGTCATCATTTTATAGACTTCAAGCATTTTCACAATACTGAACCTTTAGAGCAGAGGGGGCGGCCCTAAAGGAACACCTTCGGATAAGGAGCGGAGGAGGAAAGATTACTGTGATCACATTTATCCACGTCCTGATGTATCCCATAACTCAGGATTCATGAATGGTTCTACAGCAATTGTTTTACCACTGAGATGATTTGCAGATCCGACATTTAGTTCAAGCATCATCCATGCTTCTGGCATGGTCAGTAGGTCAGGGTATGGTGTTTGTTTATCTGTTGGAACAAACCCATGTTGTGGATAATATGTTGGTACACCCAATACGAAAACAGCATCAGTACCAATGGATTTAAGGTACTTAATACCAGTTTCAATTAATTCTTTGCCCACTCCATGACGTTGATACTCCGGTAACACACCAATAGGGGCTAAAAGATAACATTTCTTATCAGGATGATCTTTGAATAAAAATGGGGTAAAAATCACATTTCCTACAATCATTTCATCTCGCTTTACACTGATTGAAATTGTTTCTGGCAGGGCAAGAAAATTTTCTGCAAGTTGAGCAATCTCTTCTCCTTCTTCTTCACCAAAGGCTAAAAGATGAATGTTTCTAATAATCTCTTTCTCTGAAGGTTTCACTTTAATTTACCTCTCAAAAACAAGTTTAATGAAAAACGGGGTGTGAGTAACAACTAATACTGCTGACGAACTTAACATAAGCCAGATTTTATCTAATAGCGATCTCTCTGAGATCCGCAAAGCGGGGCGCGTACAGGCAAAGATCATCACAGTAAAGGAGGAAACTTGCCAAAGGAATTTCCTCTGAATGTATTTGTGACAAATAAAAAGTATGATTAAAAAGTAATCAATTAGTATGATTTGGCTCTATTGGTGTTTGTAGATGTCTAAATATCAAGATATATATCCTTCTGAGCCACTGGTTAAAAGCATAGATTTAGTGCGCCCCACCGCAGCGGATTTGCTTACTCTTGAGTATTTTGAGGCTGAACCGGCATCGATGCCAACTGATAAATACGAGCAACATCATATTATTCTTAATTTAAAAGAGGAACCTCACCGCGTAGAGAATTGGCGCGATGGAAAGCATCGAGATTTTATCTATCGCAAAAATGAAATTATTGTGACTCCTGCTGGAGTAGAAAGTGGTTGGCAATGGCATGTTAAAACTAAGTGCATTATTATCACTCTCGAACCGGCAAAATTTGAAAAGTTTGCTCAAGCTGAGTTAGGTATTTTACTGTCCACAAGGCAGTTGAAAGATTTACCGCAATTTTTGGATGAAGATATTACTCAATCGGGAATACAGCTTTTAGAGGCTCTAAATTCTGGCCTAGGTTCACAAGTAATGTTTGAATCGTTTGCTCGTGTTTTTCTAACTAAGCTAATTCTCAAATACGGTTTACAAGAAGAAGAATATAATTTTTCTAAAAGTTTTACTGCTCAAGACTATAAGAAGGTTCTAGATTACATTGCTGTTAATTATGGCAAAAATATCTTGCTAGAAGACATGGCAGCAAAAACCAACCTTAGTACATCTCATTTTTCGCGTTTATTCAAACGAACTATTGGTCAAAGTCCTTATCAATTTTTAGTCTCTTATCGTATAGAACAGGCTAAGAAAATGCTTGATAATCCCCATAAATTAATTGCAGATATTGCTATGAGCTGTGGTTTTTCGGATCAGGCACATTTTACCCGTGTGTTTAAGAAGATTGAAGGGGTGACTCCGAAACAATATCGAAGAAAGGGAATTTAAAAAAAAGCAAGAATCTTCAAAAAATTGAGCAAAAGCTTTCAAGAGATATCTTTTTTGCTTCTGTAAATTAAACATATAAAGTTTAAAAACCAAGAAGTGAAACCCATGAAAAATCTACTTTTAGCTACTGCTACCACTGCCACATTACAATTATCTCTAGCAAATGATGCCGAAGCAGTGCAGGTCAAAGAAGTTAACTTTACAAGCAACAATCAAAATTTAGTTGGCAATCTTTATCTTCCTGATGATTATCAAGAAGGTGATAAATTACCAGGACTAGTGGTAACTGGTGCGTGGACAACAGTAAAAGAACAGATGCCTGCTAC
>JBCCYD010000341.1:0-6865 GCA_039190385.1 Cyanobacteria bacterium P01_F01_bin.143
GGGCATGGCACTTTCAGAAGAGTTTTATCAAGAAGATCTCCAAGATCTACAAAAATTAATGAAATGGCCCAAGATAACGCCAATTATTAAAAATAATAATCTTTATGATCAATATCAAAAATCTTTACAGGAAATCTTATCTAATACTACTTTAATCAATCAAATAGCTAGACTAAATCTTGAAGATTTACAACTATATCAAAATGCTTTAAATATTAGGGCAAAACGCCGTCAAGAATTAGTTTTGATTCAATCTACCTTAGCAGAATATCGGCGATCGCAGTTTCTCATTAATCAACTACAGCAAGAATTAACCCAAGCCAAACTAGAAACTCAACAAATCAATTATTGGTTAAGCAAACATATTATACCTAGCAAAGAAATCGACTTTATTCCCACAGCTGATAATAAAATCAAAGAAAATCTGCTTGGCTTTCATCTAGATACTCCTTTATTTCCTGTTTCCACAAATAATCAAATAATTATTATTTATGGTTGGGTTATTGGTAAACAGGCTTCGGTAAACAAAGTTATAATTCGCCATAACAACAAAATATTGGCTGAATCTTTGGTTAATTTATCTCGCCCCGATGTAGCTCAAGTTTATACAGTAAATAATGCCAAGAATAGTGGTTTTATTCTCAAGTTAACAAGTTCGTCAATTCCTTCTCAAACTAAATTAACAATTGAGGTAATTCTCAACAATAAAGCTTATATTTTATTGGGAACATTACATTGTATTTAAGAAAGAATTTATTTTTATTATGTTATCTTCGAGTCGAACTAAATAACTAATGATATTATGAATAAAATAGTTGAATTATCTCCAGAACAAGAATTAGCTTTAGAAAAAAATTTAGTTTGGATTTTTGCTTCCCCTAGAAGTGGCACAACCTGGACTTCAGTTCAATTATTGAGTCATAAAACCAAATTGATGGGCGAGCCTTTAATTGGTTCTCATCTAGCTGATGCTAGAGAATTGGGCAATACCTATATCCGTCGCTACGAAGAACAGGCTGAACGTGAACCATACTTTTTTTCCTCTAAATACAAAGATGTTTGGCAGCATTATGTCAGAAAACTGATATTACATCGTGTCTATGCTCAGTTTCAGGATCTTGATTCGACAATTATTATCAAAGAACCTAATGGAAGTATGGCGGCAGACCTAATTACAGATTGTCTTCCTCAATCGAAAATATTAATACTGCTTCGGGATGGTCGCGATGTGATTAATTCTCTAATTACTGCATTATCTAAAGGTGGTTATGCCGAGAAAAATTCTCGTGGAGCTTTCAAGCCTCTGGCTGGAGCGAGAAGACGAACTTCGATACTTTTGAATTCTCGAAGATGGGCCAAACTTGTTGATGTTTTGAGCCATACTTATGACAAGCATGATCAAGATTTACGTTATCTAATTCGCTATGAACAATTATTAGAAAATACCTATCAAGAAGTTCAAAAGCTTTATGATTTTATGGGAATAAATATTAGTAAAGAGAAGCTAGCGTCGATTATTAATAATACCTCGGCGGAGAATATACCCGCAGATAAAAAAGGCATTGGCACCACTATCCAATTTGCCAAGGCAGGAGTTTGGAAAGAAAGATTTAATGATGAGGAAAAGATAATTATTGAAGAAATAATTGGCGATGGTTTGAAACAGTTAGGTTATTCTATATAAATTTTGCTTATTCCTCCTGGTATTACACAAAAGTCAAGTTTAAAAACAGTTTAATTGCCAAGAACATTTTATTCTAAAATAGGATGTATTTGCTCTAAGACTCTTCCTAATTTCGTTTCCTGGCAAGAAAATAGATAAGATAGATAGCGACAACAAAAGAATCAGGTTTGATCGAAATTTTTGTTTGAGGGAATAAAGTTGATTATATGGCACAAATAGAAACTAGAACCGAACCCATGGTTATCAACATGGGGCCTCACCATCCCTCAATGCATGGCGTTTTACGCCTCATTGTCACTCTTGATGGGGAAGATGTTATTGACTGTGAACCAGTTATTGGCTATCTTCACCGAGGTATGGAGAAAATTGCAGAAAGTCGTACCAATGTGATGTACGTACCCTATGTAAGTCGTTGGGACTATGCAGCAGGGATGTTTAATGAAGCAATCACTGTTAATGCACCAGAAAGACTAGCAGGTATTGAAGTCCCTAAGCGTGCTCAGTATATCCGAGTGATTATGCTGGAGTTGAACCGCATCGCTAATCATTTACTATGGCTCGGGCCATTTTTGGCCGATGTTGGCGCAACTACACCCTTTTTCTACATCTTCCGCGAACGAGAACTCATTTACGATCTTTGGGAAGCTGCCACAGGCCAAAGATTAATTAATAATAATTATTTTCGTATTGGTGGGGTCGCCGTAGATTTACCCTATGGCTGGATCGATAAATGCGAAGATTTCTGTGATTATTTTGATCCTAAAATTGATGAATACGAGAAATTAATCACCAATAACCCAATTTTCCGTCGTCGTGTCGAAGGAATTGGCACCATTACCCGCGATGAAGCGATTAACTGGGGTCTTTCAGGGCCAATGTTAAGAGGCTCAGGCGTCAAATGGGATTTACGCAAAGTAGATCACTACGAATGCTATGACGATTTTGATTGGGACATCCAATGGGAAACTGTCGGGGATTGTTTCGCTCGTTATCTAGTCAGAGTTAAAGAGATGCGGGAGTCGGTCAAGATTCTGCGTCAGGCACTCAAAGGCATTCCTGGAGGCCCTTATGAAAATTTAGAAGCGAAAAGACTAGAAGAGGGTCGTAAGTCTGAGTGGAATGATTTTGACTATCAATATGTAGCTAAAAAAGTTGCTCCTACTTTCAAAATTCCTGCTGGAGAACATTATGTTCGTCTCGAAAGTGGTAAGGGAGAATTAGGAATCTTCATTATTGGCAATGATAATGTCTTTCCTTGGCGCTGGAAAATTCGGGCTCCTGATTTTAATAATTTGCAAATTTTACCTCATTTACTTAAGGGGGTGAAAGTTGCAGATATTATGGCAATTCTTGGTAGTATCGACGTAATCATGGGATCTGTCGATCGGTAAATTCAGTTATCAGTTATCAGTCATCAGTTAGCAGTTAATGTTTATTTATTTTTGCCTCTAATATGAGTCGCTTGCCACGGAAAACTTTAATTGCGATCGCTGTCTTTTTAGGTTTGTGGTTAGTTTTTGAATTAACAGCCAGAATGATAGTCGATTTCTTATGGTTTCAGGAAGTTGACTATCTTCCAGTCTTGCTGACAAAATGGAGCACTCAGTTTGTCCTGGTAACAGTTACAGCAGGGATTTCTTGTGTATTTTTATGGGGTAATCTCTTAATCGCCAGTCGCTATCGTTGGCAATGGTTAAATGATAATGGATGGGTTAAAAGAAGCATACCTTACCTCAGAGGCCAAAAACCAGCCGCCAATAGTTACAAATTTACTCCCAGGCTTTTTGAAGAATCAACAGTTCCTCGTTTTCAAGCAAAAACCGCAACTGCAACTAAATCAGTTTTTCAATTATCTTTATTACTGCCTTTGACGATGCTATTTAGCATCACTCTCTCATTATTGGTAGTTTTCTATACTAATTTTGCCCTTGCTATTTGGCAAAAAGGTTTTGGCCTTGATTGGACTTGGAATCAATTCTTCACAGCTTTTGCAAGTAATAATCTGAATGAATTGTCCCCCTATTTATGGCTCGGGACTTTTGTGAGCATTCTTGTGGTTTTTGTCATAGCAAGAACTAACTGGTCACTAATTGTTTTAGCTGCTTTTCTAAGTATTGTTTTTAGTGTCATCATGGCTGGGAATTGGACTTTATTCCTGCAATTTTCCCAGCAAACATCGTTTTATGAAATAGATCCCCAATTTGGTAAAGATATTAGTTTTTATGTCTTTAATTTAGCAGTTTACGATTTATGTGATCTCTGGTCTAATGGACTATTTGGGTATGGTTTAATTAGTATTTTTCTTTATTATTTACTATCAGGTAACAGCTTAGCGGAAGGAAGATTTCCTGGTTTTTCTCGCTTTCAAATTCGCCATCTCTCAATTCTCGGTGGGTTATTGATGCTTTCTCTTTCCTGGCATCATTGGCTCAATCGCTATGATTTGTTGTACTACCCTAGTGGAGTTGTTTATGGAGCAGGATTTACCACTGTCCATGTGCAACTTCCCCTAGAAACTGCTTTATGTTTAGTTGCGATTATTATCGCGTTTTGGTTATTTATCAATAGCATTCGTGGCTACAAAAAGATCAAGGGTTCGATTCGGCGCAAACGCAAAATCATCTTCGCTTTAGCTCCTCTATTTCTTTATCTTTTTATTTTAATTGGGGGCTATACCACTGGTTATTTGGTACAGCGTTTTGTCGTTTTACCCAATGAATTAAGCAAAGAAACAGAGTATATCGAACGTAACATTGCCATGACCAGAAAGGCTTTTGGTTTGGACGAGATTGAAACCGAAACTTTTAATCCCCAAGGAAGCTTAACCGCCGCAGATCTGAGAAAAAATCATTTAACCATTGAAAATATTCGTCTTTGGGATACCCGTCCCATTTTGCAGACAAATCGACAATTACAACAAATTCGGCTCTATTATGAATTTCCTGATGCCGATATCGATCGCTATGTTTTAGAGGATGAAAGAGAAAGTAATAAACAACAGGTAATTATTGCTGCTCGTGAATTAGATTACAGTGCTGTTCCAGATCGAGCGAAAACCTGGGTTAATGAACATTTAGTCTATACTCACGGTTATGGGTTCACGCTCTCTCCTGTAAATCAAGTGGACACGGCGGGATTACCAGACTATTTTGTGAAGGATATTGGGACAGAAGAAGGAGGTCTCAACGTTTCTAGTGAGTCGATTCGCAAGCATATTCCCATCGAAAATCCTCGAATCTATTATGGGGAACTCACCGATACCTATATCATGACGAACACGAAGTCTCGGGAATTAGATTTTCCTAGTGGTGAAGAAAATGTTTATACGGTTTATCAAGGTGCTGGGGGCATTGCGATCGGTAATTATAGTTTGCGCTTACTCTTTGCCGAATATCTCAAGGATTGGCAAATGCTGTTTACGCAGAATTTTACTTCTGAAACAAAATTGTTATTTCGTCGGGATATTGTCCAGAGAGTGAACTATATTGCACCCTGGCTACGTTACGATGAAGATCCCTATTTAGTTGTTGTGGATACTGGTACGGAAACCGAAGGCGAGCTACCAAGTCATCTGTATTGGATTTTGGATGCCTATACAACTAGCGATCGCTATCCCTATTCCGATCCAGGGTTAAACAGTTTTAATTACATTCGCAACTCGGTCAAAGTTGTGATCGATGCCTATAACGGCGATGTGAATTTCTATGTTGCCGATCTTGCTGATCCCTTGGTTCTAACTTGGAGTAAAGTATTTCCCCAATTATTTCAAATTTTAGGCCAAATGCCTGAAGATTTGCGCAATCATATTCGTTATCCAGAGGATTTATTTAGCATTATTTCCGAAAGATTATTAACCTATCATATGACCGATCCCCAGGTATTTTATAACCGAGAAGATCAATGGGAAATTCCCCAAGAAATTTATGCTGCTGAATCTCGTTTGGTCACGCCCTACTATTTGATCATGAGATTACCTAGTGCCAAGGAAGAAGAATTTATTTTATTGCATGGTTATACGCCCACTTCTCGCCCGAACTTAATCTCTTGGATCGCGGCTCGCTCAGATGGTCAGGAATATGGCAAAGTGTTACTCTATACTTTCCCGAAGCAAAAATTGGTTTACGGGCCCAATCAAATTGAGGCTTTAATCAATCAAGATCCAACTATTTCTCAACAAATTTCTTTATGGAATCGGGAAGGTTCGAGAGCTATTCAAGGAAATTTATTGATTATTCCTATTGAGCAGTCTCTATTGTATGTGGAACCTGTTTATCTTGAGGCCATAGAAAATAGTGTTCCCACTTTGGCTAGGGTGATTGTGGTCTATGAAAATCGGATTGTAATGCGAAAAAATTTGGAAGATGCGATCGCGGCTATTTTTCCCAATTAAGAAAGAGTTAGAATATTTTAATGGAACTCAAACTTAAAATTTGGCGGCAAGCAAGCCCCGAAAGCCCAGGAAAATTTGTGGCATACAGCGTATCGGACTTAGATCCTAATATGTCCTTTCTCGAAATGCTCGATGTTCTCAATGAACAGCTAATTAAAACAGATAAAGCTCCGATCGAATTTGATAATGATTGTCGCGAAGGAATTTGTGGTTCCTGTGGCATGGTCATTAATGGTATTGCCCACGGTAATCAGAAACAAACAGCGGCTTGTCAATTACATCTGCGATCGCTCGAAGATGGCGAAACTGTAGTTATTGAACCCTGGCGAGCTAAAGCTTTTCCTGTGGTTAAGGATTTGGTAGTAGATCGCTCCGCTTTTGATCGCATTATTGGTGCGGGTGGTTATATTTCAGTTAATGCGGGGGCGGCACCTGATGCTAATAGTTTACCCGTTGCCAAAGAGAACAGCGATCGCGCTTTTGCCTATGCCGCTTGTATTGGTTGTGGTGCCTGTGTTGCGGCCTGTCCTAATGCTTCGGCTTCTTTGTTTACAGCAGCTAAAATATCTCATTTGTCTTTATTGCCCCAAGGAGAGCCTGAGAGGAAGTTGCGAGTGAAGAGTATGACGCAGCAAATGAGTCAGGAAGGTTTTGGTGATTGCTCGAATCATGGTGAATGTGAGGCCGTTTGTCCGAAAGGGATTTCTATTGACGCGATCGCTACAATGAGAAGAGAATATTTTAAGTAATGAATAATAAGTAATAAGTAATAAGTAATAAATAAATGGAAA
>JBCCYD010000342.1:0-6853 GCA_039190385.1 Cyanobacteria bacterium P01_F01_bin.143
CACAAATCTTAACCGATGGGCAATTGACTTGCTCTTATGCCGATCTGGAAAATATTTTTAATTCTATTCGAGAATTTTTAGTGGCGCAAAACGTTACGACCAAAGTTGCGATCGCCTTAGAATGCGAGAATTCTCTGCCGGTTGCCCTACTCTTATTGTCTTTACTCGAAGGTGGCTATAGCGTTTTATTATTACCTAAAAGCGCTGTGCCTACTACGGCTTCAAGTTTTCAAGGGGATATTCCTCAGTTTTGTCACTACAAATTAGTAGTCGAAGACCAGGTTACAGAAATTGCCGAGTTGGCTAACCCCCAGACCTGGTTAAAAATTGCCCAAAATAATTCGCCATCACCATACAAGCCGGATTGCGATCGCCCTAAACTATATATGCGAACTTCTGGCAGCACGGGCAAGCCAAAAATCACAGTCCATTCCCACGAGAATTTAAAACAAAATATTCTTAACTGTGTTGAGCGTCTTAAGTTAACTTCCGATGATCGCATCGCGATCCCTGTGCCGCTCTATCATATGTATGGTTTGGGTGCAGCTTTTCTGCCTGGCATTGCTGCTGGTGCGGGGATCGATTTGCAAAAAGGGGCGAATTTATTGCGATATTTACAGCGAGAGCGAGCGTTTGATCCCAATGTGGTTTTTATGACCCCAATTTTCTGTGAAACACTCAATAAAGGACGCAGATCCGAGAGACCCTATCGTTTAACTATTACTGCTGGCGATCGCCTAAGACCGAATACCCTAGCCGCTTATGAGGCTCGATTTGGTTGTTTGGTGCAACTATACGGTAGTACTGAAATGGGCGTGATCGCAGCAGGTTCAGTTGATGCTCCCCAAGAAATCCGCGCGACCACTGTGGGCAAACCAGTCAATAACGTAAAAATGCGGTTACAGGGCGACGATACAATTCCTGAAGATAGAAAAGATATCGGCAAGCTTTGGTGTCAACATCAATCTTGTTTTAAAGGTTATATTGATGAGTTGGGCAATGACATTCCCTTAAATGATGATGATGGTTGGTTTTCAACTAAGGATTTAGGGAGGATCATGGCCGATGGCGAAATCGAAGTTTTAGGTCGCTTTGACTTTAGTATCAATCGGGATGGACTGTTGGTATTCTTTTCCGATGTCGAGAAAGTTGTGAATACGATTGAAGGCGTTGAATCTGCGATCGTCGTTTCGGGAGCTGAAGGATCAAGAGGGAAAGAACTGGTTGCTTATTGCATTCTAGAATCTGGCAATAAAATTACAGCCGAAGATATTCGTGCTGCTTGTTTCGATTTATTACCCAAACGAGCTGTTCCGGATAAAGTAGCGATCGTTAAGTCTTTTCCCCTCTTACCTAATGGGAAAATAGATCGGCAAGCTTTGATCAAATTAGCAAGTAGTTAACTGATAACTGATAACTGTTAACTGATGACTGTTAACGATTTGCTTCAGTTTGTTCTATAGAAGAATTAGAATTAACAGTTGAGATCAACGCCCAACTAGAAAAACTAATAGAGACCGCAGCAACTAAAACAGCGGCAATTAACCAAGTTCGCATTTTTTGGATTTGTTCATCAAAATCCTGGATCGAAGAACGGATAGGATTAACCACAGAAATAAGCTCTTGATGGTATTTGGGCTCAGTCTTGTCAATAGAATCTCGCATATCCTTTAGTTGTCCTTCAATTTCTAGGAACGAAGTACAAATCGGATCAATCGTTGATTTCAACTCTTGGCGATATTTATTCTCGATATCTTCTAAATTAGGTTGATTTTCTTGTTGTTGAACTGCCCATGCTTCTAGAGTTTGGGTAAATTCAGCCTTCAAATCTTGTTCTACACCAACTAGTTGTTGATTAACTTGAGATTGCAGATGTTGATTTTCAGTAGTTAACTTATCAGTAACATTGGCAATTTCATTTTGAACAGCTTGCCAACTAGACTGATTTTCGGCTTGAAAATTGTTGAGATGTTCTTTCTGCTTGGCAACCAACTGCTCTTCTAATTGACTGAATTGCTCTGTTTGATCTGGGGTCTCTCCTCCAGACAAGGCCAATTCTTCTTGTAAATCTTGATATTCTTGAGCTTTTTTTAATTGCTTTTGGAACTTCTGTTTGTAAGTTTTTAGTAATTCCTCAAGTTGTCCTTGCATCGCTGTGAGAACATCACCATTTTCTCCTGGGGTAACTATGCTATTGCTGTTATGGACATTGCGAATTTTCGTTACCAATTCCTGCGCAGTGGTATTTTTGAGCAGATAACCTTTAGCTCCTGTGCGGAGAGATTTACCTAAATAGTCGTCCTCTTCGTGACCACTCAAAAAGATAACCTTAACTTGCGGAAAGCGATCGCTGATAATCTGTGCCGCGTTTAATCCATCCATTTCGGGCATATCGATATCCATCAAGACAATATCAGGCTGTAACATCTCAATCTTCGATAGTCCCTCTTTGCCATTTTTGGCAACCCCGACAACTTGAAGGTCAGATTCTTCTTGTAACCAAGTTTTGAGGACTTCACATAAGAGCTCTTGGTCGTCTACGAGTAAGATGTTAATCATTTATGATACCTAGTTGGATGGTTAATGTTGGATAAAAGTTAATTTAGACTTAAGTTTATATATTCCCAGATATACCCCAATATCTTAATCGATCTTTTTTGAGAATATCGGTAGTTACATTAACTCTTCTCATAAATGTAAAGATGTAAAGCTAAATTTGCCAAATTGTAAATATAGATTCGTCAAATTTTAGTCTCAGACCTTTAAGATTGGATTGGAATTTAACTTGATCAAGAAATCAGGATTCCTTGTTCCTTAAGATGGAGATTTTTATGACCCTAGAGACTACGGTTGCTGAGTTTTCGATTAAGGGCAATCTCGAACAGTTTTTAATTGTCTTATCAGTGTCTTTGAGTGTCGCGACCATTTCGCGAATTTTTAGCTGGTTTCGCAAGATTCCCTATACCTTACTCCTGGTAATTGTGGGATTAGGTTTAGCTTGTGTTGATATTCGGTTAGTGAATCTTTCTCCCGAATTGATTTTAGAGATTTTTTTGCCACCTCTATTGTTTGAAGCTGCTTGGAATATTCGTTGGCGCAGTCTCAAGGATAATTTGTTACCTGTTACTATGTTCGCCATTATTGGGGTGATAATCTCAGTACTGGGTGTATCTTTTGCTCTCTCGGAGTTTACCGACCTATCTTTAGCGACTGCTTTGTTGGTCGGTGCGAGTTTATCGGCAACAGATCCTGTTTCTGTGGTGGCTTTATTTCGCGAATTAGGTGCTAGTAAACGCTTGACAATCCTCATGGAGGGTGAAAGTTTATTCAATGATGGGGTCGCCGTTGTCGCTTTTCTGTTGTTAGTAGGTATTCCCTTAGGAATTGAAGAGTTTTCTTTATCGACGACAATTATTCGCTTTTTTACTTTTGTTGGGATCGGTTTAGGGATTGGTTGTATTGTCGGTTTTGGCATTTCCTATTTAACCCAAAGATTCGATCTTCCCTTGGTGGAACAATCTTTAACTCTAGTTTCTGCCTATGGCACTTATTTAGTAACCGAAGAATTAGGAGGATCTGGCGTTATCGGAGTAGTAACTGTCGGGATGATTTTGGGGAATTTTGGCTCCAGAATTGGCATGAATCCCCGTACGAGGTTACTTGTTTCGGAGTTTTGGGACTTTTTGGCATTTTTTGTTAATTCCATTGTCTTTTTATTGATTGGGGATCAAATCAATTTTGAGAGTCTGAGTGCTAATTTTGATCTCATTTGTGTCGCGATCGCAGCCGTGTTAGTGACTAGAGCGATCGCTATTTATGGTCTAGGTAATTTGAGTAACTTATTCAGCCCAATAAAAACTAACTTTCGGGAGCAAACTGTTCTCTGGTGGGGCGGTTTGCGGGGTTCGGTTTCAATTGCTCTAGCCCTCAGTGTTCCGGCATTATTAACTGGAAGGCAGGAAATTATTGATGTTGTTTTTGGTGTAGTTCTATTTACCTTACTAGTTCAAGGTCTATCAACTAAATGGTTATTAGAAAAATTAGATTTAATTGGCGATCAGCCTTTAAAGCAGGAATATACTGAATTATTAGCTCGTCGGGTAGCACTCAAGCGAGTTGTGAGTTATCTCACTAGTAATGAGTTTTCTTCTGAAATTACGGATAGCGAATTTTATCGTTACCAATCTGGCTTAGTTAAAGGGGAATTACAATCGATCGAAGACAAAATCGACAAAATGAACAAAGAACATGATAGTCTGCGATCGCTAGCCCTGGAGCAATTACAAGAAGAATTGCTCGATATAGAAGCCAATACCTATGCCGAATTTATTCGTGCTGGAAAATTACAAGATAATCTTTCTCCTCTATTGCAAGAAATTATGGCAAAAGCTGATAATCATTGAACAGTTATCAGTCATCAGTCATCAGTCATCAGTTATCAGTTATCAGTTCCCAATGAATAATAATTCTCTAGAGTGGCGTTTGATTCCTTTGTTGGATGCGTCCGCACAAGTGCAAATGGCAATTGATAATTGGTTAATTGAGCGACATAGTCGGGGGGATCATCCTCCCACTTTGCGCTTTTACACCTGGACTCCGGCGGCGATTTCTCTGGGGTATCACCAGAAAGATTATCCTGAATTTTGGCGGTATCTTACTTGGCAAGAGCAACCTCTGGATATTGTGCGTCGTCATACTGGGGGCAGAGCTGTTTTGCATCAAGGTGATTTGACCTATGCTTTGGTAACCTCGGCTAAATCGGGAAAAAGATTGGAAGTATACAAAAATATTTGTCAATTTCTGATTAACGGCTGGCGATCGCTTGGAGTGGAATTAAACTATGGCACAGCTTCTAAAGAATATGCGACTCATCACAATTGTTTCACTACAGCAACCGGGGCAGATTTAATTACCAATCAAGGATCTAAAGCCATTGGTAGCGCTCAATTACGTAGAGGGAAAGCTCTGTTGCAACATGGTTCGATGATGCTCGCGGTTAACCCTCAACTTTTTGTTAAGATTTTTAACGAATTACCACCCGCAAATTTAGTAGAATTAATTGCAGATTCAAAGCAAACAGCGATCGCGAACATCGTAGATACTTTGATTTTGGCGGCTCAAGATTGGTTTCAAATCGACCTGGTGGAGCAACCTTTGTCCGATGCTGAATGGCAAGATATTTTAACCAAATAGCACCTGGCATCAGATACTAAAACTATTGAAAGTTAATTTAAAGTTAGATTGATCAAAATATTATGAGTGTAGTTAGTCAAGTTATTCTCCAGGCAGATGATGAACTTCGTTATCCCAGTAGTGGGGAATTAGAAGGAATCAAAAATTTTTTAGGCAGCGGTGAACAAAGAGTTCGGATTGCTGAAACCTTAGCCGAAAGTGAAAGGAAAATTGTCCAACAGGCTGGTCAAAAGTTATTTAGAGTCCACCCCGAATACCGTTCTCCTGGTGGGAACGCTTATGGACAAAAGCAATATAACCAATGTATTAGAGACTTTGGTTGGTACTTGCGTCTAGTGACCTACGGTGTGTTGGCTGGAGATAAAGAGCCTATTGAAAAAATTGGGTTGATTGGCGTTCGAGAAATGTACAATTCGCTCAATGTTCCTGTCGCTGGAATGGTTGATGCCATTCGTTGTTTAAAAGAAGCTAGTTTGGGTCTTCTTAGCAAAGACGATGCCCAAGAAACCGCTCTCTACTTTGACTATATTATTCAAACTATGTCTTAAATAAAGTAATTAGCTATTGGTTAATTGCTAATTGCTAATTGCTAATGGCTAATTGCTAAATTTGTTAATCTCCCCAATCTCCCCATCTCCCCAATCTCCCCAATCCCTCTGCTAGATGAATTCTAGTAACACCAAAAAATTCCCTTGGATTTCCCTGTTGATTCTCATCGCTACCTATACAGTAGCGGGTTGGCATTATGCCGAATGGTCTAATGAAATGATTTTGGAGGGAAGACTGTGGTATTGGGAGATGAAACCCGCGATCGCGGCGGCAATAATTTACGGATTAGCTGTTATTGGTATTTTGGTAATTACCAATATAATCAGTACTCCGATTAAACTTCTCACCATTGGGTTAAGCGGCTGGCTCAAGTTGGAAGCTAAAGCTGTGATGTCTATTTTTTTTGGAGCTTTAGCTTTTGCCCTAGTTGTACAGAGATTCCAGTATTTTGTCAGATTCTTGGTTCTGTTAGCTGCTTTTCTTCTTTTCAAGTTAGATTTCCGCACAGCAGGTTATTCTGAAATCACATCTCGAATTATTTTAACTTTCTTTTCTTTAGGCAGTTTTGCTGCTGGATTAGCATTGTTTTATGTTTGGGGAATTGATGCTAGATTTCCCCTACTTTAAAATGAAAACGTTAGATTAGAGAAGAGAATCTGACATTCATGGGCATTATGTGGGAAGCGGGACAGGTTATTAGCGATCGCTATCAGTTAAAAGAGAAATTTGGCAACAATACAGGAAGACAAACTTGGCTAGCTCAAGATTTAGCCTCAGAAACTTCGGAACTCGTAATAGTTAAATTACTAACTTTTGGCGGCAATATTCAATGGGATGATGTGAGATTATTTGAGCGAGAATCCCAAATCCTTAAACAATTAAATCACGACCAGATCCCCAAGCATAAAAATTATTTTTCTATTGATGATAGTACTCTGTGGTTTGGGTTAGTAGAAGAATATATTTCCGGTAATTCCCTCAAACAATTATTAGCTAATGGCACCAGATTTGGCGAAGCAGAAGTAATCAAGATTGCCCAAGAAGTTTTGCAGATCTTAGTTTATTTACATAGCTTCAATCCTCCTATTTTACATCGAGATATTAAGCCATC
>JBCCYD010000343.1:0-6819 GCA_039190385.1 Cyanobacteria bacterium P01_F01_bin.143
AAAGACAAGCTAAATTACTATTATTTGTTGATTAAAGAAAAATCAATATCGTTTATTTTTTTTGATTTTTATATCAATCAGGAATGTTTTTACATGAAGATGCTATTCTATAAAAATCAAATATTAATTCAATTTTTAGGCTTAATAATTAATAGTATTCGAGGATTAGCACAAATGCCTGAAACTCCTATTTTCTTGTTGAACCCCGTCGATGCCTTATGGAGTAAGGGTTTTGATGATTTTTCTTTTGACTTATTGCAAAATATTATTAATTATTTGAGGGGTTGGAATTATCCTGCGAAAAATCGTTGTAGAATACTTGCTAGATCTCGAAACTGGAGAGTACTCTTGCCGATTAGTTGAAATCGGATTTGTTGGAAACGTTATCTCTTGATTTTTAACGCGTGCAGGAAAATCAACTTGGCTTGCCGATTAGTTGAAATCGGATTTGTTGGAAACGATATGCCCGCACCTCATGATCACTCCTATCAGTTGACTTGCCGATTAGTCAAAATCGGATTTGTTGGAAACTCATACCCTACTAAACATCCACAGCTTCCAAATTTCTTGCCTTAAAATCGAACTTTTTGGTAAATCTCTCAATATCAAATAACTTAAAAGAGCGATCGCTTATTCCATTCTGCGATCGCATTTCTTTCAATAACGCGAGACCTTGGGTAAGAGCTAACGCGATCGCTCTAATTTCTTTCCTTTAAAGTAGTATTATTAAAGAAAAAAGAGCAAGAGATGAGTAACGGAAATAGTAGTGATAGGTTAGATCGAATCGAAGCCATAGTGGAGTCAAATTCTCGTGCTATCAGAGTGCTTCGCAGGGCGCATCATATCAATCTTCTCTGGCTTAATCTCCGCTATATTTTCTAAAGTCCTTATTCTGTAAGCTTTTTAGCCATTATAATTATGAATGGTTCAGAAATTTGAGCAACGGTGAGTTATTAAATTGGTTTTCACAAAGGTTCATGAATTTTAGAAGTAGTGGAACATTTATTAGGGATTTTTTACGATATGGCAATGGGTTTGTCATCATATTGGCTGTACTATACACTCTGCTCTTCTACTATTTAGCAGAATGTGAGCCAGATAGTGTGGTGCTCGTCCTGAGTGGTCTATTAGGGTTTGTGACGTACAGTTTTGACCGCATGCACGATTTAGGTGAGAAATCAGATATCATAAATGCGCCACAACGGACCAATTGGTTGCGAGAGAATTATACCTTCATGGTTTACTTGTGTGCGATTGCCGTGGTCATCAGCCTCATTGCAATGCTGTTACGACCAGCTACAATTTTACCCATTATCAGTACGATAGGACTCGCATGTGCCTATAGTCTCCCAATTCTTCCCAATGGTAGAAGCCTAAAAAAAATACCAGGGGTTAAAACAGCTCTTATAGTCATCCTTTGGATTATTCTTACCTTTCTTATCCCAATGAAAGTAAGTGGTGTCCATTGGAGCTTTCAAATCATCGGAGGAATCCTCTATGAGAGTCTCATGATCTCATCAATTGCCAATCTGAATGACATCAGAGATACACAAGGTGATCGTCTTGCGGGGGTTCCAACAATTCCAGTGATTTTTGGTGTGAGGATAGCCTTCTTGTTCTCCCTGGTTACTATTATTGCGGCGACAATGGTTGGAGCGACTTTAGGAAATTGGGTACTGGTAATGTTAGGTGTTATGGGCACAATTGGGCTCTTGTTCAACAGTAGTAAGGTTTTAGAAATGCTGCGCTAGCTTTCTTGTGCGTTACTATTGCGATCGCTAGTAGGAATAAAAGGTATAGCGATCGCGTCACATAGTTTGCCTGCTAAACGAGATTCGCTGTGGGAGGTTCATAAGGTCTAATATGCTTAAATTGTTCTGTATTTTGGCGAGCAACATCAAGCTCATAAGACTTTTGTAGATTTAGCCAAAACTCAGGAGTTGTACCAAAGAATATACTTAGCCTTATCGCTGTATCTGCTGTAATACTGCGTTGTTCGTTGATAATTTGGTAAATCCTATTTTTTGGGACATCCAACTTTTCTGCCAAAGTAGCAGCATTTATACTAATCTCATTCAACTCATCAGCTAAAATTTCACCAGGGTGTATAGGATCGCCAAATTTCTTTTCCATAGTTAGAACTCAACTGTGATAGTCAACTATTTCTACTTCATAGGGTGTATTATCCCATCGAAAACAAATGCGCCATTGATCATTGATTCTGATACTGTATTGTCCTTTTCGCTCTCCAATTAGAGATTCAAAGCGATTGCCACGTATCTGGGTTAAATCCTCAAGACTTTTGGCAGCATCAAGTATTCTCAACTTTTTTTCTGCTTGCCTGGCAAATCCTGAAAACTGCTTCACAAATTCTTTGTGATAAAGTTTTTCGGTCTTTTTGCACTTAAAGCTTTTAATCATGATTAATGATAATAAAAGTTTTGTGTTACGTCAAGCATAACTATATTGGTAATCAAGTGATTTATTATTTAGGTTTGAAAATTTTGTTTATAAACAGAAGGACGATAGGGTTAATAGACCTCTTGCATAATTAATTGAGCGTATTTCTATAAACCTCTGAGCATAATGTACGTAGCGATTATGCAAAATCGCTGAAACGACCAAAATTCGTATTTTTGCAAGAGGTCTAATGATTTGTTGGGATTGAGTCGCGATCGCCCTCATGACAACCGAATTTTAATTAATTAGGAAGCAGCCGGCAGACTACGGATTTCAGCTTGAATTAACATAAGTTATTATCGTTAGGTCAAATTGTGAGCATGAAATCAAATGGGATTTTTCGATAAATCTGAATACGAACGACAGCTTGAGGTATCTGCAAAACAACAAGCCGAAGCAAAAAGGCAGGCTCAAGTCTTCGACGAGCAACAGAAAGAGGCAGCACGACAGCTTGAAAACTCACAGGCACAACAGGCTGAGTTTGAGAGGCAACTTGAACTGGGACGACAACAGCAACAAGAGCAAGAAGCCATAATGGAGCGAGCTCGTCAGCATCAAGAGCGATACGCAAAACTTCTGGATACCTGGGAAGAGCAGACCCAGCGAGTTGATGAGATCCTCACAGCTTGGGAAAGAAGAACTGATTAAAATTTTAATTTCTCAATAACTATTCTTAATATCTTAATACCTACTCTCAACATCAAATTGCTCATCACTAATCCTACTTCTAAATCTCAGATTTTTAGTGACATTTAAATCTATTGAAGCTAATCGCTTCTGATACTAAATTCGATTCCTAAAACCAACTTTTGAATTCTACGAGCCAAATACACAGAATAGTTTTAGCCTTAGAAATAAGTTGGGTATGTAAACAGGATTTAGTATGATATCTTTCTTTCTGCCACTCTATCCACATTTGACGTTCTTCTTTATCCAGGCGATCGTAGATCTCAAAAGATGATGTCTTTCGTATTGCCCAAGAAGCAGGTCATAAAGTCCTATTTTTGCCACCCTATTCGCCAGACTTTAATTCTATTGAACAAGACTTTGCTGTTATCAAAAAAAGGCGTATTTATTCTGCTCCCGATACTTCTTTAGATGACATCGTAAAAGCATATGGAAATTAATTGGAATGACTATATCTCTAACTCTTTATCTTTTCAATTTCCATCGGATGAGATAAATAAAGAAAGGTGCGCCAATTAACGGCATTACTAAACCAACAGGTAATTCACTAGGTTGAATGATTAATCTACCGCATAGATCGGCAATCAAAACTAATATTGCTCCCAAAATAGCAGAATAGGGCAAAATCCAACGATAATCAACGCCTACCAATATACGTGCCGTATGGGGCACAATTAAGCCAACAAACCCAATGGGCCCTGCGATCGCGACACTCGAACCTGCAAGTAAAATAATACTGATTGCCGCCAAAATTTTTATTAAAGCAGTAGATTGTCCTAAGCTTCTAGCTGTATCTTCTCCCAGGCTAAGAATCGTAATTTGTCGACTAAGAGCAAATCCCAGTATCAAACCGAAACAGATATAGGGCAATACTTGTAATAATATTTCCATATCTCTACCGGCTATTGAACCAGCCAGCCAAAATCTAATTTCTTCTAAGGTTCGTTGGCTAATAATTAAAATCCCACTAGTAACCGCAGAAATAAAACCTGTCAGAGCTGCACCAGCTATTGTTAGGTTAAATGGTGTCAGTCCTCCATAACCCAAGGAACCTAGAAGATAAACAGTTGTAGCAGCGATCGCGGCACCAACAAAAGCAACCCAACTATATAAATCGGAAGGAATAGTTCCCAGAATAAAAGTTCCGACAACCATAGCAAAAGCGGCACCTGCATTAATACCCAAAATACCGGGAGAGGCCAGAGGATTACGAGTTAATCCCTGCATAATGGCTCCTGCCACAGCTAATGCTGAGCCGACTAAGATAGCAATCAGAGATCTAGGTAAGCGAATTGTCCGAATAATTAGGTGATTGGAAGAATTATCAAATGCTGTAAATGCTTGATAAATATCTGGAAAAGGAATGTCGGCCGCCCCAAAAGCAATGCTAGCAATAAAACTAAAACAGAGAATTAATATTCCGATTAGCAAGCCAATAATTAATGGGAAACTTCTTTTTGTCTCAATTAGGTCTGCTCCCTTGCTCCCTGCTCCTCTGCTCATACTCTATTCCTCATTTCAAACCTGGTGGAGTAGTAGCTATCCTTCTTTCGTATCAATAATGACTCTTACCTGCATATTGGTTAAAGTTTCTACTTTACTACTATCTTGATCGTCAATACGAACTTTAACTTCAACTACACGAGTATTTTCATCGTTTGTCGGGTCAGCAGAACTTCCCGTCAAAGTTCTTTTGCCCACCTGGAGACCAATATGAGAAACTTTTCCTATGATATCTCCTTCAAAACCGCCATATTCACTATTGATTATCGCTTTTTGCCCTAATTTAACTTTCGTAATTTCAGTTTCGTAAACTTCTGCGATCGCGTACATTTCATCGGTTTGACCTAATTCGATAATTCCTTCTTGCGTATTTACTCGCTCACCAATGCGAGTATTAATCCTCAATATTCTCCCAGAAACGGGAACTCGAACTTTAGTATCTTCTAAATCAGCTTTTCTTTGTGCGACTGCAACCTTAGCTAAGGCTAGTTCTGCTTCGGCAATTTCGATATCTACCGGACGAACTTCTTGTAATTTAGCTAAATTCTTTTGTTCTTGAATGATTTGCTGCTCTAAAGTACGGGTTGCATTACTTAACTGTGCTTGTCGCTCTACTAATAAAGCATTTGCGATCGCTCTTTGTTCTTCTGCGCGATCTAATTCATCTTGACTTATGGCACCATCACCTAGCAGAGATTGTTTTCTTTGATAGGATATTCGAGCCTGTTCCAGTTCTGCTCGGACACTCGCGATCGTAGCTTGTTTTTCCAAGGTTTCATAGCGTAATTGTGTTTCCAAACGGTTTATAATAGCCTGCTGTGCTGCGATTTCCGATTCTTTGGCATCTCCTGACTTGATCTTTTTCAGCCTAGCTCTTTGCAGCTCAACATTAGCTTCTGCTTCTTCTAGGTCACGAGTTTTTCGGTTAATACCTTGTAATAAAGCGACTATTTGACCAGCCTCTATCCAGTCACCTTCTTTGACGAGGATTTTATTAACCCGACTATCTTCGGCATTAGCAACCGAAAGAGAAATAATTTCCCCTCTAGGAGCGAGTCTGCCAAAAGCTACAACTTCAGTTATGGGAGTAGTTTGAATATTTACAATATTTTCGGTTTCTGATTCAGCTTGAGATAAATTGCTACAAGCATTGCATAAAATTACAGGTGAAATTATGGCGATTGAAATTGCCAAAGACTTGATTTTTCTAACACGATTTGTCATGGGTGGTTGTACAAATTGATTTTTTAGTTTCTGAAGAGTGATAAGCAAGAGCGTTATTTAGAGTAGTAGCATAATATTATCGTAATCAGCTTAATATTTAGTGAGAGAGTGAAAACAGATACCCTGTTCTATCAATTGTTCCAAGAATTTCCCTGGATCTTCTTTCAACTTATCAAAAGGTCGGAGATTAACATTGCTGCTTATGAATTTATCGCTCCAGAAATTAAACAAAGAGCTTTTCGGCTAGATGGTTTATTTACAACAACAGAAGATAAAAGTGATTTACCACTTTACTTTGTAGAAGTACAGTTTTATCAAGAGGCAGACTTTTATGATCGTTTGTTTCCTAGTATTTTTTTGTATTTCAGTCAGTATAAGCCAGTAAATTCTGAGTGGTTTACCATTGTTATCTTTGATCGCAAAAGTAATGATGTAGAGATTCCCGCAAGATACAAAGAAATATCGCAACAGAGATTGCAGAGAATATATCTTGATGAGCTATCAGAACAAGAAGAATTCGAGATGGGAATCGGTATACTAAAATTGATAGTAGAGCCAAGAAGCAAAGCAGGAGAATTAGCCAAAAATTTAATTATCAGAACCAAACAAGAAGTTAAAAATAGGATTAATCAACAACAATTACAAGAATTAATTGAAACAATAATTATTTATAAATTCCCGAAACTTAGTTATGAGGAGATAGAAAAAATGCTAAATCTAGAAGAAATCAAGCAAACTAGAGTTTATCAAGACGCAAAAAAGGAAGGAAAACTAGAAGGCATTGAAGAAGGTATTCAAAGAGGTATTCAAAGAGGTATTCAAAGGGCTATGCTTTACCCATAACTTCTGAAACTATTTCCTAGACTAACTTACAGCCTCTGAAGTTTGGTTTAATGTTTGCGATTTGTCCTCTTTTGTTCGCGATCGCGAACAATACGCTCTTCA
>JBCCYD010000344.1:0-6782 GCA_039190385.1 Cyanobacteria bacterium P01_F01_bin.143
CAACAATAAGGCTGATTAGAAAATTCTTCAAAAATATCATTATCTGAATTTATTACTATTAAAAACTTCACTCCATCAATATCTTTTAGTTGACAAACCAAAGGAAGTTTTACAATTATTTTCTCCCAAAAATCATTAACTAACCAAGATAAAAATTGTTTTCTTTCATCAAATAAATCAAACTTTTTTAACTCAATCAAAATAATACTACCACTTTCTATCAATCCCAATAATCTTTCAATAATACTTGAAAGTTCTTCTTTTGTTTTTATATCCTTAATTCCCACATAATCACCTAATTTCTCCAAAAAAGATAGTTCATTCCATACTTTTTCAATTGAAGCTTCTATTGGATAATGCTGTAGATCTGTTGTTTCCTCTTTTAATATTTCCTTTAATTCTAAAGAAAATAAATCCCCAGCCATTTTAAGATAATCATTAATAAAAAAAATGGCAGCGCCATGATCTGTAAACTCATCTAAAATATCTTTGACAGTTTCGACTTGTTCTTTAAAATCAATTTTAGAAAGTTTATTTTCTAAAGCAAGAATACGACGGTTCAAATCTTCTTCTTTTAAATCCTTATTATACAGTTGACTATCTAGCTTATTTATCTTTCGATCTAAATTTTCTATTTCAGTATCCAAACCATTAAGCTTTCTTTTTAAACGAAGTCTTTGCTGATCATCTATTGTCCCACTATATTGGTTATAAACAACTTCTCTTTCTTCCTCTAAATCTTGCCTTTCTTTCTCTAATTTTGCAAATTCAAGTATTATTTCTTTTCGATTATAATTCATTTAATCAAAACAAAATTATCATTAAAATAATTGAAGAATTCAAAACGCAAAGTTGCGGCTTATTTATCATTCATTTGAGACTTTAAAATATCTATTTCCGCATCTAAATTATTAAGTTTTCTTTTTAAACGAAGTCTTTGGCCATCATCTATTGTTCCACGATATTGCTCATAAATAACTTCTCTTTCTTCTTCTAAATCATCAAGTTCTTGTTGTACATAAAGTTTTTTCCCTGATGATATTGATTTTTTATCTTGCTGTATGTAATCACCTTCAACATTTTCAATATAATTCCCATTTACAATAATCTTTCTCATGTTTTGCTCGTGTTTTGAAGTAGTTCTTCCTAAACTATCAAGTTCAATTGCCACCTTGTCCATCTCTTCTACGATTATATCAATTTGTCTCTCTAATCTATTCTTCTCAGCTCTATTTGGTGCGAACTCAAGCTTTTGAGAAACCGCTTCATAGTCTGCATTCAAGGCATCTAACCTTTTTTGTAATGCTTTCTCTTTAATCTGCTGTACCTGACTCAAGGCACTCGGAAAGGCTTGTGGTTTCTCTATCTTTCTTTCGGTCAGCGTGGTTGTAGAAGGAACCTCTGACTCGGGAAAAATTGGAGCCTTTTCTGGTTTAGCTCGCTCTGGCAATGAATCTAATAGAGCTTGTTTAGCCTCCGTCTCCGTTAGTCCTATCAGATTGACATAAACAATTGTCCGTAATAATCCGTCTGGTTTACAATCCTTTACCTTTACAGGAATCAACTTACGTTCCAATGATTCAGGATCTTGAGCAAGCGCGGTTGCCCATTCTGGTTGAGTAAAAGATGATTTGAGGTAGGACTCAGAAAGAACAGCGATCGTTTTATTACTCTCCGCTGCTGATCGCTGCATATCCAGCACAAAGTTACCTCCTGGTCGAAAATCCCACGCTTGGATAACAACCGAATAGCCGGCCTCTTCAAGTTGCCAAGCAATCCACTCTGCCCATTGTTTATCAGCTCGATTGTAGCTAACAAAGAAATCTTTCATTGAAAATGATTTATAAGACTTCCTCTACTTTAGCATCTCGCAATATTGACCGCATAAAGTATCAGCTTGATTTTTAATCTGCGATCGCGAAGCGCCTACTGGAGGTCTCGCATTTCTATTAAACGCAAAAGATAATAAAAAACAGTCATTCTAGAAATCAAAATCTCTAACAACTGCCATGTGCTGCATTCCTGTTACGCCACTATCACCTTGCTGAATAGGTGCCACTTCAGAGAGAGGGGAATAGACCCGACTATCAAATACGAGTCCATTGGGAAAAATGTTACTGCCAATTACGACTGGAACCTCTTGCTCTTCTAAATCCACATCGGCATATATAGCGTCATATGGCTTTTTCCTACTGGAATTGGTATCAGGATCTCCAAAGCTATCTACTGGATAGTCGGGCCCAGAAGTATTTACCAAAGTATCTAGAGATTCCAAAGCTTGCTCGGAGCGATTTGAAGTATTGAAATCTCCACCAATGATTAAGTAGTCTTCAGGAGGAACAAGATCTTGCAACTCATCGATTAAGCTATTTGCCTGAGCATTCCTCCTACTTTTTGAATTGCTATTTGCTTTAAAGTGAACGCTTACAACCCACAAATCAGTGTCGCCAGGAATATCAATCTTTACCCAAGGAAAATCCCGATTGCTGATATTATTATCCTCAATCTCACCCCTATCTATTATGGGGTAGAGACTAATTATGCCATTAGGCAGAGGGTTCTCTGTATCTCCTTGGATATCTTCCCTATGAAAAAAAGCATCTGGACCAAATGCATTTTCAACGAGTTGTTCGATGGTTCCTTGCTCGTAAGAGAATTCTTGAATAAGAACAATGTCTGGCTCTAATCCTTGAAAAATCCGAATACCTGGGTCTTCATAGGCTTGCCTGTTACCGCTAGAAGTATTAGCAGCCATAATACGGACGATTTCTGCTTGCGATGGTTGACAGGGAAGCACAAGCAGTAGCGTTATTGCTAGTAAGCTGATTGAAACAAATTTGAGTAAATCTTTCATAGCGTTATCAAAAATTCTTAACGATGGTCAATGTTTAATGGTCAATGTTTAATGTTTAATTATTCTTTCGGTTTATTTACTCTGCTCAATCGATTCATTGCCATTGATAAACTTAATTTCATCCGTCTAAAAGCTTCTGCTAGGTTGCCAATTTCGTCTTGTCTCGATTCTTCAAAATCAGCTTCGAGATTCCCCACACTGACTTCTTCTGCTACTCGAACAATTCTTTTTAAGGGTCTAATGACATTTTGGTTGAGCAAATAATTGACGAGTAAAACCACTGAAACAAATACTCCAACAATGATTCCCATAATGCCGACGAAGGACTGACGAGCTTGAGCTACTACTTTTTGTGCGGGAACAGAAATTACCTGAGCACCGACAATTTCATTGAGTTGCCAACCATAACCATTTTGAGAGCCATAACGTTCAACCAGAGAGGGCGGCGCATTTTCGGGAACACTATGGCATCTGAGGCAGCTTTCTTTTTTGATTTGAATAGGACGAGCGACATAAAATAGTTGGCCGCTAGGAGCATTACGAAAGTTAGCAATTTCTGTTAATTGTGTATTGTTAATAAATTCTTCGACGATTGTGGTTTCAAATGCATCAGCGCGATCGCGTAGGTTTGTCGGGTTTAGAGTGGCTTCTTTATAGAAAAAGTCGCGATATTCAGGATTATTTTGTCTGAGGGCTTCAAAAACTTCTCTAGCAGAATAGGAAGGAATGGTTTCGGGTAAAAATTCTACGGCGGCTCTTTCTATCAGCTCTGGGCCAACCTGAGTATTGGTGTATTGCCTGACCGAGTTCATTGTTTCAATTAAAATCAAAGCTTGAGAGGTTATTTGATTTTGGGTTTCTGTTTTTAAGATAAATCCCATCGCGATCGCAATGATGCTTAATCCAAGAATTAAGATGCCGAGAAGAATGGCAGTAAATTTTTGTCTTAATTTCCAATTTTTAAACATATGTTTTAGGGATTGGGGATTGGGGATTGGGTGTTAGGGGCTAGGTTAAGCTTCTTTGATTTTAGAATAATCATAAGATTATCTTCAGTGGGATTAAGGAAATTCTATAGTTTTTATAAGAATTATCTACATCAAATGCGATCGCGATTAGCCTAGAAGTATAGAGAGAAATCTCTCCAAAGATATTCACCACAGGTAAATCAAAAAGGGAGGGAGTCGGAATGGCGATCGCAACAATTAATCCAGCAACGGGCGAAACTTTAGCAACTTTTACTGCTTTAACCACAGAAGAAATTGAACTCAAATTGGCACTGGCGGAGGCAACTTACCGCAAGTACCGTCAGACTCGTTTTGACCAGAGAAGTCAATGGTTGAATAAGGCCGCAGATATTCTAGAGCGGGATCAAGATAAGTTTGCCAAGATCATGACTTTGGAGATGGGGAAGCCACTACAAAGTGCGATCGCAGAAGTGAAAAAATGTGCTTGGGTCTGTCGTTTCTATGCCGAGAAGGCTCCAGAATTTCTTGCCAATAAGGATATAGCAACTGATGCGACTAGTAGCTATGTGGCCTATCATCCTCTGGGAATTATTTTGGCAGTGATGCCTTGGAATTTCCCTTTCTGGCAAGTTTTCCGTTTTGCCGCTCCTGCTTTGATGGCGGGAAATGTGGGTTTACTCAAACATGCGTCTAATGTTCCCCAATGTGCCTTAGCGATCGCGGATATTATTCATGAGGCAGGATTTCCCGAAGGGGCGTTTCAAACTCTATTGATTAGTGCGGGGCAAGTCGGCGATATCATGAAAGATGATCGCGTAAAGGCCGCAACGCTGACAGGCAGTGAACCGGCAGGAGCTAGTTTGGCTGCGATCGCGGGAAGTCAAATCAAGAAAACTGTTCTCGAATTGGGCGGTAGTGATCCTTTTATTGTCCTCGAATCTGCCGATATTGAGAAGGCAGTGGCAACTGGTGTGCAATCGAGAATGCTCAATAATGGTCAATCTTGTATTGCAGCGAAAAGGTTTATTGTGGCCGAAACCATCAGCGATCGCTTTACGGAAATGTTGATTGCTAAATTCTCCGAGCTGCGGGTAGGAGATCCGATGGAGAAAGATACTGATATTGGGCCTTTAGCAACAGAGCCAATTTTGAGAGAGTTGGCAGAGCAAGTAGAGAATGCGGTACAACAAGGAGCCAAACTTTTAATTGGTGGCAGTCCTGATACTGCTCGTCCTGGAAATTATTATCTCCCGACTATTTTGACTGATATTGATTTAGCTTCGTCTACCAGTAAAGAGGAGTTTTTTGGCCCAGTAGCGCTGTTATTTACAGTGAAAGATGTTGAAGAGGCGATCGCGTTAGCCAATGATATTCCTTTTGGCTTGGGTGCTAGTGCTTGGACGAATGATCCGGAAGAACAAGAACTTTTGATTAATGCGATCGAAGCTGGTGCTGTTTTTATCAATAGTTTGGTGAAGTCTGATCCTCGGTTACCTTTTGGCGGCATTAAACGTTCTGGTTATGGTAGAGAATTGGGAGTTGAGGGAATTCGTGAGTTTGTAAATCAAAAAACTGTTTGGGTTAATTAGTAGTGAAAAATGGAACTTATAGAGGAACCATAAAATTGCTAAGAGTCAGAGGAAGCATAAAGCTTCCAAAACGGCAAAGTTATGGTTAAAGTCACAAAAAAGTGTCACTGGAAGCATAACTTTGCCACAAGAGGAACCATAACCTTGCCACTACAATCGCTACAATGACCTTTTTTCGTTTGGAAATTTATCTCAATTCTCGGTTAGAGGAAGCATAACTTTGCCGAAAGTTCTAAACGGAAGCATAAACTTGCCACGAGTATTTCTAGTTTAGGGATCGATTTTGAGCAATGAGTTAGTATTAGTCATACAAAACTTCAAAAACAAAGTACAAAGAGTTCAACTTAGTGTCAAATATAGATGAGCTTGAAATTTATGATCGCATTATTTTTCCAAAAACCTTAGAAATTCCGAAGAGAAGTCGATTATATTTTCTAGAACCAATTGGTGTGGGAACGCCTTATACTGAAAGCCTTAGCAGTTATTTAACTAGAATAGCTCAGGAACATTGTGTCACTCCTAAAAAACTAATCATGGGAGAAATTGCTCCTTTGATCATTGGTGATAACTATCAGCCAGAAATACTGTCAAAAAACATTAGTACTATTTTCGGTAATAGTGATGCGAAACCAGCTATTAACGGAATGAGAGATATGACGAGATCACTTGTTGAAGCTTTAGAAAAGCTTACATTGCGTCAAGATTTAAAGTTTTTGTCTTGTTTAACTTGGGAAGGGATCATAAAAGATAGAGGATTATTTCGACAAAATAAGGCTTGGTGTCCTCAGTGTTTTGAGCAATGGCGACAAGAGAAAAAGCCTATTTATGAACCTTTACTATGGTCATTCAAAGATGTTAATTTTTGTCCTCAACATCATTGTCAATTAAAAGATCGCTGTCCTCATTGTAATTCTTCATTAAAAGCGATCGCTAATTCTTCCCGTTTGGGTTTTTGTCCTCGATGCAAGAGCTGGCTTGGTAGCGAGCAAGTTAACAAACAAGCATTACTAATTGATGATTTTAAAAAAGATTGTCAGAAAATCACAGGAATTGGAGATTTAATAGCTGTTACTTCTCTTTTAGATGTGCCGCCTACTTTATCCAATTTGATGAGAAAGCTACAATTAATCCATTTATGTTTTGAGAGAGCAGCAAATAAAGATTTAACCCAGTTTATTGCTCTAGGAAAAATAATGGAGCAACTTAAAATAACCTTGACTCAATACAATGATAAACCCCTAAACTTAGTTAATTTGTTAATTCCAGTGTGCCATCATTCTAGAATCTCGCTCGCACAATTCTTGAGTCAAGATTTCCAGTCATTAAGTACGATTTTATTCAGCAATTTAGATATCAAATATACAGTTAACC
>JBCCYD010000345.1:0-6765 GCA_039190385.1 Cyanobacteria bacterium P01_F01_bin.143
GAACGGATTACCTGGTTTGGATTCTAAAATTAATTGGACAAGGATTTACCTTGGCAGTTATTGCTGTAATCACTTTTTTTCTGATGAAATTTTGCTTGGGAGTATTTGGCTCAATGCGATTACGCATCACTTCCCAGCGAATATATCTAATCTATGAATTATTTGGCGTTAAGCGTCATAGTCCAATGCCCAGTTTGCGAAAAGATATTTATCGGTTGGAGAAAATTTCTCAATCCAATGGCCAATCTTCTCTAATTATCTGGGCCAAGAACCAGAAATATCAAATATCCAACAATCCTAATTTTATCCTTACTACCTTGGAAATTGATTGGTTAGCTCACGAATTAGGTCAATGGCTCAATTTGCCTATTATTGAACGGGAATAACAAAAAAAATTATTCCATAAATCCTAATAATCCGTTGTTTCTAGACAGCTTCTAAAAGATCCTCCTCTGCCGCTCTGCTCCCCTGCTCCTCCGCTCTATTCCTATGAATCATTTCAATAATTGACAGACTACTGACCTAACTACTCTTATCGTTTATTTTACTTTTGTCTACTATAAAAATCTTGACATACAGTAGCAACGTAATTGATAAGTAACTTTGAAAAAATACCGTAACCCTTCCATTATCCTAGCCAGTATATGCTCTATTGGATTAACCTCAATTTCGTTAGCTCAAGATAGTACACAAATAAAATATAATCAGCAGAAACTTGATGCCATTATAGCTCCAGATCTCTCTAAATTACTTGATCCTGATGATCAACTTTCTGTTACAGAAGTCGGTTCTTATGATGATTTGTTGCATGGTAAAAAATACAACATCGGCACTACTAACTTAGAAAATCCCCTATCAACAGATAGTTCCCCAGTTGAAGTTGTAACTTTCATTAAACCGAAAACAGATGACTTTCTCCCTCAAGCTTTGGCCATTATCCAAGAATTTGAAGGATTTCGTGAGCGAGCTTATGTCGATACCGATGGAACTCCTGTGATTGGTTATGGTTTATCCAAAGTAGATGGTAGAAAAGTACGTTTAGGCGATCGCATTTCTGTCGCCAAAGCTAATGATGTCTTGAGCCAACAAGTCCTAGAGCTGCGATCGCAAGTTGAATCGATGGTTACGGTAGAGCTTAATGATAATCAATTAAGTGCTTTAACTTCTTTTGCCTTTAACGTCGGTATCTATGGATTCGAGGGTAGTACTTTGCGCAAAAAACTCAATGCTGGGGATTATGTAGGTGCGGCTAATGAATTTCCTCGTTGGAATAAAGCCCATATTAGGGGAAAAAAGGTGCCCTTAGCAGGATTAACTAGAAGAAGAGAAGCGGAAAAACAGTTATTTCTTAAGTGAATTCACCCCACAGGATAAATATATATTAGAATTCATTCTAATTATTAAATCTGCCCCCAAGCGCGATCGCATTTTTTTATGAATTCAGTTACCCCCAAAAGAGCCATCGTCACCATTTGTTCTGGTAATTATTTTCCCTTTGCCAGAATTTTACTGACTTCATTGCAAAAGTATCATCCCGAATCATTTCTATTCCTCTGTTTGGCAGATACAAATCAAGACGATGGCGAATTGGGAATCGACGGAGTTGAAGTAATTGTTGCCGAAAATTTGGCAGTAACCAATTTCCCCGATTTTGCTTTTCGCTACGACATCATGGAGTTTAATACCGCAGTTAAACCTTTTGTGATGCAGGATTTGATTGAAAACCGAGGTTTTGAAGAGGTCGTTTATCTCGATCCTGATATTGAATTATTTGCCCCGATGAGTCCAGTATTTGATGCTTTAGCTAACGGGGCGGATTTTGTGCTCACCCCTCATCTTACTGAGCCTGCGGAGTTTGGTGAGTTTCCTGATGATATTGGGATTATGAGAGCGGGAATTTATAATCTCGGTTTTATTGCCCTAAACAATAGTCCTGATGCTATTGGTTTTCTCCATTGGTGGGGCAGAAGGTTACGGTTTCAATGTGTGAATAAGCAGAGTGAGGGGATTTTTGTTGATCAGAAATTTGTTGACTTGTTGCCTTCTTTTCATGACAATGTAGCTATTTTACGCGATCGCAGTTTAAATGTTGCTTATTGGAATTTGGATCAAAGAGAATTAACTAAAACTGATGATGGATGGTTAATTAATGGTCAACCGTTACGATTTTTCCACTTTAGTGGTATCAGTACCAAAGCGCCCCAGCAACTTTCCAAACATACTACGCGCTTTCGAGAAAATTTATCCCCAGCACTCCAAGAAATCATTCTCCACTACATTGATAAGTTAAAGCATTTTGGCTTTGGCAATACGGCGAATCCCGAATATGGTTATGCCAGATTTAACAATGGAATTGCGATCGCGGATATTATGCGTCGTTGCTATCGTGAGACCCAAGATCATTTTCTGGAAAATCCCTTCGTAAGTTTTGCCGATTATCTCAATCAACCTAGTACCAATAGCCTGGATGATTCCCCTTGGTTAATCACCAATCTCATGTATCATCTCTGGAGCGAACGCCCAGATTTACAACAAGCATTCGATCTTAATAATCCCAATAGTCGTCACAGTTACGGTTTATGGTTTGTGCAAAATGCCCCAAACTATGGAATCGATGCCTATTTCATTAACCCAATACTTGATAATGTAGGTTCGTATCACGCCAATCAAGTCAAACTAAATCCTCAGCAATATGGTTCTCGCCAAGCAGATGTCGGTGTAATTGGTTATCTCAAAGCAGAAACCGGAGTCGGCAATGCAGGACGAATGGTTGCTAGTAGTTTCTGTGAGTCTCAAGTAAACATTCAAGGATATAATGTCACGCTTAATGTGATGGCTCGCCAAGCAGAAACTAAAGTTGACGATATTTTGGCAGATAAAATTGATTCCCAAGTAGAAATCTATAATGTCAACGCAGATCAGCTAGCAGTGGTAAGGGAACATCTGGCGGAGCACACTAATGAAAATGCCTATAAGATCAATATGCCCTTTTGGGAATTAAGTAAATTTCCCACAGATTGGGTGCATAACTATCTGGGGATAAATGAGGTTTGGGCTCCTTCACGTTTTGTCCAAGCAGCAGTCCAAACAGCGATGACACTTCCTGTAATTTGGATGCCCCCTGCTGTAACCTTAGAGCGGTTTACTCCACGCGATCGCAGTTATTTCAAGTTACCAGATCATACATTTTTATTTCATTTCAATTTTGATTTTTCTTCCTTTGCCACTCGCAAAAACGCGATCGCAGGAATTGAAGCCTATCGTTTAGCCTTCCGCGATCGCCCGAATAATACCCCCACAGCTTTAGCAATCAAAACCCGAGGATATGATCCTGACGGCAAAAATCTCCAGCAATTAATTGATTTCACTGCCGATGAGCCAGATATTTATATTCTTAATGAAGAGATGGTCTATGAAGATGCCATGGCATTAATGAATTGTTGTGATTGTTATATCTCTTTGCATAGATCCGAAGGTTTTGGCTACACCCCAGCCGAAGCCATGTTACTAGAAAAACCTGTAATAGCAACGGATTATTCAGGTACTAGGGATTTTATTAATTCGACTACGGGCTTTCCGGTGAGTTATCGTTTAATATCGGTAAAGGAAAATGAGTATCCCTTCTGGGAATCGCAAACCTGGGCAGATCCCAATCTCGATCATGCAGCTTGGTTAATGCGCAAAATGGTCTGTGATCAAACTTCCACTAAGCAAATATCCCGTGCCGGAAAACAAAAAATCTTAACCGACTATTGTCCCGAACGTATTGGACAATTATATAAACAACGGCTACAACAAATTGGCATTCTTTAACATTGAGCATTGACCATTGAGCATTGACCATTGATTATTGACCATTAGCCATTAAAACTTATTACTTATTACTTATTACTTATTACTCATTACTTAATGAAATGTTTATTTCCTACGCTCAGAATTTTGAAGATGTCATCCTGAATAGAGTTTTTGCCGATAAAGAAAAAGGCTGTTATATCGATGTTGGTGCGCAACACCCTCTTTATGATTCGGTAACCAAAGCATTTTATGATCGCGGTTGGCAGGGAATTAATATTGAGCCAGTAAAAGAATATTATGAATTATTAGTCAAAGAACGAGCAAAGGATCTTAATCTCAATCTGGCTGTCGGAGAAACAGAATCAGAATTAGATTTTTTTGAATTAGAAGGCACTGGATTATCCACCTTTGATCGCGAAGCAGCATCAAGATTAGCAGAAGAAGGAGACTATAATATTAATAGTTATCGCGTACCTGTAGTTAAACTGGCGACAGTCTGTGAAGAGCATCTGAATGGTCCTATTGATTTTCTGAAAATAGATGTAGAAGGTTGGGAAGAAAAAGTCATTTTAGGGAATGATTGGGCCCATTTTCGCCCGACTGTAATTCTCCTAGAAGCGACCATTCCTAATTCTCCCACCAGAGCAGAAACCAACATTCATGACATCTTGCAAGGTCAGAATTATCAAAAAGTATATTTTGATGGTTTAAATGATTATTATCTAGCTAATGAAAGCAGTGAACTTATTAAGCATTTTGCTACGCCACCTAATGTTTTTGATAAGTTTATTACTTACCATTTGAGTACTGCCCGATCTCATGCCCAAAACCTTGAGGAAATTATCAAATCTAGAGAAGTCGAAAATGAAAGTATTCAACAACAATTAGCTCAAAAAGAACAAGAACTCTCTGAAACTCAACAATACTTAGCTCAAAAAGAACAAGAACTAGCTACAACTCAACAACGATTAGAACAGCAACAACAAACATTAACTACAACTCAACAACAACTAGCACAGCAACAACAAGCATTAGCTACCAACGAGCAGCAATTGGAACAGCAACAACAACAACTAGCTGCAACTCAACAACAATTAGAACATAAACAACAAGAGCTAGTTACAACTCAACAACAATTAGAACAGCAACAACAAGCATTAGCTACCAACGAGCAACAATTGGAACAGCAACAACAAGAACTAGCTACAACTCAACAAAAATTGGAATATAAACAACAAGAGCTAGCAACAACTCAACAACACTTAGAACATAAACAACAACAACTAGCAGAAAGCGAACGCCATAATCATATTTTCAATAATCGCCTTAAAGATGAAAAATTTGAAGTCCAAAGACTAATTAAAATTGATCTTCAATTAAATCAAGAAATTACCCAATTACAAAATAAATTAACAAACCAAAATCAACAACTAGCTAAATCTCAGCAGCAATTAGTCAAATCTCAGCAACAATTACAGGAAAGCGAACGCAATAATACTATTCTAAGTAATAAGCTAGAGGATACAAGCTTTGAAGCCCAAAAAGTCACCGAATTAAATCAAGAAATTAATCAATTACAAAGTCAATTAACCGCCAAAAACCAACAACTGACCGCTAAAGATCAACAATTAATCGATGCTACTCAATTAATTGCTGCGATGAAAACTAGCAAATTCTGGAAAATGAGAACGGTCTGGTTTGGCGTAAAAAATAGTTTAGGAATCCCCAATAAAGGATGAAAAATGGAGGATTTTGATTCCTTGAAATATTATATTGTTATCGATCGCGATTTCGCTATTAGCTTGTAAATATTGAGCTAAAAATTCACCATCACCTCCGGTCATAATAATTGAAGAGTTAGAATATCTTTCCTGCCAATCGTCAATAAAAGCCTGAATTCCTGAGATAACTGTATGGATAACCCCACTCGCGATCGCATCATCGGTATTATTCGCCCAACGATCTGGCAAACTTTTGGGTAAGGTGATTTCTGGCAAAGCCGCCGTTGCTTGATCCAGCGATCGCAGTTGCGTACGAATGCCTGGGACAATGGCCCCACCAACTAAAGTCTTATCCCCATCAACTCCTGTAAAAGTTAAGGCTGTTCCACCATCAATGACTAAACAGGGATAACCATAGGTTTCTCCTGCTCCCCAGGTAGCTAAGGCGCGATCGATTCCCAAAGTTGAATATATTTTATGCAGGGGAATATCTTTGAGGGTAATTTGCTCAAAATTTTTATAGCCTTGCCACAAGGCCGTTTGTCCTGCCACTACAGAAGCCATGTATATTGGTAAATTGTGAGCAATACTTGTCGCTAATTGAGCGGGCAATATTTCTAAGGGCAATTGATCTTGGTTAACGGGGGTGGATAAATGAGCGCTATTCCATGTTGTAATTAGAGTATGATCCTCAAACCAGGCCCAATGCGATCGCGAATTGCCAATTACTAATGCTAACCAATTACCCATTTTTTGATTTTGATTGACGATCTTAAGTAATACTAATTTATGACAGAACATCAACAGAGAGAAACATTTATCCCTTGTAGCCGCCAAGAAATTATTGATCTTTGTTTAGCAGAAGGTAAATTCAGTAAATCAGAAGCATCTCAGTTTCGTGATTTTTGTAATATTTTAATTGCCTATTATCATTTTAAATTTCATCGTTATTTGGAAAATATTAAAGCCAATTTTGCGCCTTTCAATCCTGAAGTAGCTCAAGATAATTCGATTAGTATCTCTCAAGAGAAAACTATGGAGCAAGAGTTGATTGATAATTTTGTGGAGGTCTTAGAGAAAGGCAATTATAGATATTTTTCAAAGCCTGATTTGACCAAAGCCTTTGATGAAAAGTCATTATTTGATCTTAAAACATCAGTTGATTTTCGTGATTTTACCCGAGTGCTTTGTTATGCGAGAGGAGATTCCTATCAAAATACTTCAGTGAAAAAATGGTTCCGAAAAATCA
>JBCCYD010000346.1:0-6740 GCA_039190385.1 Cyanobacteria bacterium P01_F01_bin.143
CTATCCGACAAGATATGATTCCCTCGGCCATTAAACCTTTGGTCACTTCTCTAGAAAATTTGGTCGCTTCTCCTTTATTGATCAAAATTTTATTGAAAATACTTCGTCAACCTTCGGTGATTAGGCGCTGGGCCAAAGTTGCTTATGAAGATAATAATGCTGTTAATGATGAGTTGGTACAAATATTGTCAGCTCCTGCCTATGATAAGGATGCTGATAAAACTCTTTATAATTTATCTAAAGGGGTTCGACAATCTGGTTTTTCCCTGGCTGCGAAAGATGTTTTACCTCAATTGACAATTCCTATGCTGTTAATTTGGGGTCTTCAAGATAGAATGGTACCGCCGAAGCTGGCTCGATTTTTTGCCAGTCTTAATGACAAAATTGAATTAATCGAATTAGATAATATAGGGCATTGTCCCCATGACGAATCTCCAGAAATATTCAACCAGATTCTTTTGGATTGGTTAGAGAAAATCTAAGCATTAAGTAGGGGTGAACGGCCGTTCACCCCCACGAAAGGTATGGATTATATTTTACCTATATGTTTTCTGTCTTAGGAACTAATTGTACATAAGCATCGAAATCGTCAACTGCTTTGTTATGGGATTTCATTGCCTCAGTATAGTTTTTCGCGATCGCGGCAGCATCAAGATTTTCTAACCGCAAATTGTGTCAACAATCAGTAATTTTAAAAAACTTTACGTCTAAAAAACTGATAGATATTAGTTGCAATTTCGTCTGGCCAATGTTCTTGGGGATAATGTTTGGCTTCATTTAGTTTAACAAGATCGATTGATGAGTTTGATTTAGCAATAGTTTCGGCTTCATCGATATCTAGCCAAGGATCTTCTTCTCCCCAAATAATTAGGGTGGGAGTTTTCCACTTAGCTAAACCCTGAGAAATTTCTGTGGTTGATTTCTCTAATTCGAGATTTTTGACGATCGCCATCAAGGCTCTTCCTACTGACGAACTGTTTAAAAACGGCTGACGATGGACAGACAAATCTTTCTCCTGGACGACAAAACCGCTTCCTGATTCTAGAGCGCGATCGACTTGCAAAGGATCTTGGGTCATCATATCGCCCACAAAAGGCAAACTCCATTGTTTCATTTTCCAAGGTAATTTATCCTCATTGGTCAGTGGTGCATTGAGGATCACTAATCTTTCGATCTTATCTGGATTACGTAAAGCGTATTGAATCCCAACCGAGCCTAAAAAACCTTGAACTACTAAATAGAATTTATCTAATTCGAGAGCGGCAATAAAATCTTCGAGAGCAGAGATGAAAGCATCGGGATTATATTTAAAATCTCTTTTATCTGGTTTGGCAGAAAAACCACAACCCAACCAATCTGGCGCGATCGCACTAATTTGTTTGTCAGCTAATTGATTCATCACTCCTCGCCAAGTATGACTGTGGGTGGGAATGGGATGAAGTAAAAGGACAGGCGGACGTTCGCTCTCTACTTTTGTTTCACGATAAAACCATTGCAATTTACCAACTTCTATTTGATGTTCCTTGATAGCCACAAACTGTTTTTCCTTTAAATCTATATTATTTGTATTTGATTACTGGTTTTGGGGTGCAAAAAATATATTTTTTTCAACGACTCTATAACAATATTATTAGTACAAGAACGCCAATCACTCCAGCAAGGCCACCTCCCATAAACAATAGCTTATTAGATTTACTAGATTTATTTTCTATTTGATCGCCTTCTTCTTTGGTAACTGCCTCAACTACCGACTTAACTTCGTTTTTCTCTTCAATAACTGACTGAGCTTTTTTTGGTATGGCTGTAGCTGTTGATTCTGACCGCAATTTTTTCATCGCAATTTTACGAGTTATTTGTTCGTTAGCCTGCTCAGCTCCCTCAAGCATCGACTCACGGAACTCAACATAGGCATCTTCCCAAGCTTGTTCCAAATCAGCATTCCATTTATTGCCCAAAAATTGTTTAAAAGTCGCGAGAAAGGCATCTCTTATTTGAGGATAATGTTTTAACAATACTCCATCGGTAAATAATTTCGCGCCGAATCCCTGAAGAATATTCTTTAAAACTTCGGGCTGGCGAAGATTTTCTATTACTAAGACTAAAGATTTCCAAAATTTGTTTTTTTGAATTTCTGGGTCAATTTTGATGAATAAAGATTGTATGTTTGAATTATTTTTAAATAGATTTTCGTAAAAACTGCTAACGAACAAATCTCCATAAGGTTTAATATAATTGAAACTTTCTTCTAATAATTCTACTTGCAAAGACATTCTATTTTCCTATTTTTTCTACTGTATTAATAATGTATGATATGAAGAATATTTTCAACTGTTCTTGCAAGAGGTTATGAAAGTTGAAACTATCTAATAGTATTTCATTTCTAATTCAATCATTCATAGCCACAATCAAAGTTTAAGAATTAAGAACATAATGCGATCGCCTGAATCCCACGGATGGTAAATTCTGTATTCAATGTGGCAGTAAACTCAAAGATCATATAGCCTAACATCTAAAGATAGAGAATTCTTCTTTTAATCATTTATGGCAAGTTTATTTCATCCTCTTTGTGGAAGTAATCCAAATACTTTACTCAAGCTACTAATAACTAATGGAATGCCTTCTCTCCAGCGACTTCCTCAAGTAGGTTTTGCCTTGACGATTTCTTTGGCACTTTATCCTTTTTCCACCATAGAAAGGGTCTTGACTGCGTTAACTCCTCAACATATCGAATCAATTAAGCATCCCATTTTTATCGTTGGTTATTGGCGTTCTGGAACCACTCATTTACATAATGTTTTAAGTCGATCACCAGAGTTTAGCTATATCTCACCATTAGATTCGGGGCTACCTTGGAATATTCTGGGGATTGTGAGATGGTTTCGACCCTTGTTAGAAAAAGCCCTTCCTGAAGATCGTCATGTTGATCAAGTAGCAGTGAATCCCGATTCGCCTCAGGAGGATTCGATTCCTTTAGCTAGTATGGGCGCGGCATCTTATTATCATGGTCTTTATTTTCCTCAGCATTTTAAGCGGCATTTTCAACGTGGGGTATTTTTTGATGGTGATGATGCCCAACTGATAGAAGAATGGCGACGTCATCATGTTTATCTATTGGAAAAAGTTTCGCGATCGCAGCCAGGAAAACAATTACTGATGAAAAATCCTGTTTATACAGGACAAATTGACAAATTACGTCAAATTTGGCCTCAAGCAAAGTTTATCCATATTTATCGCAATCCTTACCTGGTATTTCGTTCAACTAATCACTTTTTTTCCAAAATCTTGCCCGAATTGGCATTACAAGATTATGGGGATTTGTCGATCAATGATTTGATTTTAGAGAGTTATCCTCACATGATGAGGAAGCTACAACTCAATAGTGCTGATTTGCCAGATGATAGTTTTGTGGAAATTCGCTTTGAGAATTTTTTGCGTAATCCGCTGCTGGAGTTGGAAAAGATTTATTCTCAGTTGGCATTGCCGGGATTTGAGCAAAATCGCGATCGCTTTGAGACCTATTTATCCAGTATTAAAGGCTATCAGAAGAATAGTTATTCTTTTTTACCCGAAATAATCGAATTGGTTGAGTCTCATTGGCAGCCTTTTATTGATCAATGGGGTTATAATGAACCGTCTTAAATTGCTTATATTATTTTGGAAATTAACCTAATCTTTCCTGCAAGATAAATTTCGCGATCGCCAAATCTACCCGGGTAGTTACTTTCAAATTGGTTTCTTCCCCCTCAACAATAGTTACCGGCAATTGACATTTTTCAAACAAAGCCGCATCATCAGTCACCGTCCAACCTGCTTCTTTTCCACGACGGTGACAATCTTTTAGCAATGCCACATCAAAACCTTGGGGAGTCTGGGCTGCCCAGAGATTACTGCGATCTGGGGTCGATTCAATAACATTTTCTTGATTAACAACTTTAATCGTATCTTTCACAGGAACAGCAGCAATTAGACCTTGGCAAGTTTCTAAAGCTTTGGTGCAACGATCAAATAATTCAGGAGTTGCCAAACATCTTGCGCCATCGTGAATGAGTACTCTAGTCGCCGAAGTTGGTAAAGCATGTAAACCATTGTAAACAGAATCTTGTCTGGTATCGCCGCCGATAATAAATTCGATTGGTTTAGTTAAGGCCAAATTTGCCACAATATTTTTGAACTCAGGAAAATCTTGGGGTTGTCCGATAATTCCTATCCACTCAACAGTTACAGACTTTTGCGCCGCCAATAAAGTCCAGGCAAGTAAAGGTTGATCCAATAAATTTAAGAGTAACTTATTGCGATCGCTCCCCATTCTTTTGCCCATTCCCGCAGCAGGAATTAATAAATGCATTTACCCAGTTTCCCAAAAAATAACTTCCGTTTTCTCTATCTTCCATTAAAATTGTGCACAGATGTAACTAGAGATAAGGTGTAATCTTCTCCATAAGATGCGAATACTAGCCCTGATTCCCGGTGGAATTGACGCTCAAATCAATTTCTTCCCTACTCTGGAAACTCTTCAGAGTACCTATGCTCATGCAAAAATCGATGTTCTAGTTGAACCCAGAGCCAAAAAAGCTTATAGGGTTTGTAAATACGTTCATGATGTCTTGTTATTTGACTACCAAGATCGTAATTCTATGGCAGACTATCTCAATCTTTTAGGAGTTATACGCGATCGCGAATACGAGGCAGCCCTTAGTTTTGGAACTCCTTGGACAGTATCCTCCTTGCTATGGCTCAATGGAATTCCGATCCGCATTGGCGATCGCAGCAGAAACCCTTGGTTATTTTCCAAGACTATCCCTTTAAATAAAGACCAATATGCCGCTGAAATGTACCATAGTTCTCTAACAGGACTAGATATTAAAGCGAGTTGTCCCCAAGTAAAACTTAATGTGCCCCAAGAAGATATTGATTGGGTAGAAGCAAGGCAAAAAGGTTTAGGCATTAACAGTGGCTATATCCTCTTACACAGTAAAGATGAAATTTACCCGGCGAGGAACTGGAAATCAATTATTAACGATATTCAGAATAAGCAATCAGAAATTCCCATTGTCTTACTTCAAGATCAAGATAACGGAGAATGGGTAACCCAAATGTTAGAATCTTATCCCCAGCTCAAGGTTTCTGCCCCCTCTGATGTCGGAAAATCAGCGGCAATTATTGCTGGAGCAAACTTATTTTTATCGACTGATACCGTATCAATCTCTTTAGCAGTTGCCGTAGGAACTTATACTATTGCTTTATTTAGTTCAACTGGTGATAGTAAAAAGTTGTTACCGCCTGTGAGCGAAAAATACATCAAGATTCCTTCTCCGACAGGAAAAATTTCTGATATTGCCCCCAATACAGTGCTCGAAAAACTCTGGAATTAATTTAAAGTCTGTTATAAAGTCGGGTGGGCAATACTCACCCGACAAATTTAGTTATTACTGATATTTCTTAACGATATCTTGTAAACCCTCAACCTGAAAACCATTACCTACCGCAGCCATTTTCCAGTCGCCTTGATGACGATAAACCTCGGCTAAAGTCATTGCTGTCATTTGAGTATAATCATTTCCCGAGAGATTGTAACGGGCTAATTCTTTATTGTTTCCTTGATTTACTAGTCGCACAAATGCATTTTCTACTTGACCAAAATCTTGTTTGCGTTTCACAGCTTGGTAAATAGTTACGACAAAGACTAACTTAGAAATCAGCGCCTGAATTTTGGCTAAATCAACCAAGATGACTTCATCATCTCCCTCGCCTTCACCTGTTAAATTATCCCCTAAATGAGTAATTGAACCAGATGGATGCTTGAGATTGCCAAAATAAACGATATCTTTCTTGCTGGCTAGTTTATTTTTATCATCAAGACATATTACTGTGGCATCAAGATCAAAATCTTGCCCACCGCCGCCGCCAAAACCTAAAAAACCACCACCAGATTTTGATTTTTTCTCGGCAACATCCCAACCCAAGCCGCACATTATTTTGCTCAGGCCTGGTGATTCTTTGGATAAAGAAATTCGTTGTCCCTTTTGTAAAGAAATACTCATAATTATTTTTAATTAACTTTGATAACGATCTAATAATGCTTGTAAACCACCTTGATATCCAGCTCCGACAGCATTGACTCGCCATTCGCCGTCTTTGCGATAAATTTCTGTCATAATCAACGCGGTTTCAATAGAATAATCTTCTGTGAGATCATAACGAACTACTTCTTGGTCGTTGGCAACATTCACTACTCGCATAAAAGCATTGGAAACTTGACCAAAGTTTTGACTTCGTTTTTCTGCTTCGTGAATCGTGACGGTAACAACTATTTTTTGCACGTCGGATGGGACTTTTGGTAGATGAATTTTGATAACTTCATCATCACCTTCTCCTTCACCTGTTAAGTTATCGCCCATGTGTTCCACGGATTTATTGGCGTCGGGGCTAGTTAGATTATTGTAAAAAATAAAATGCTGATCGGAGATTAATTTTTCATTATTGCCTAAGAGGAATACTGAGGCGTCAAGATCAAAATCATCACCGCCATCAGTTACTTTAGTATCCCAACCTAAACCAACAAATATTTCTGCTAATCCAGGAGCGACTTTCTCAAGAGAGACTCTCTGTCCTTTTGCTAAACTTAATGGCATAATTTATCTTTTAATCTATTTTATCGTTGGTTCAACGGAGCTTCATTGAAACGAGACGCTCCTCGTTACAGGCTATTAAATAAACGGGTGATTAATTATATCCTCCAG
>JBCCYD010000347.1:0-6724 GCA_039190385.1 Cyanobacteria bacterium P01_F01_bin.143
ACTATTGTATACTGGCACAGATCATCTTACTCCATAAACGAAGATATTGAAGCCGCAATGTCAGCAGAACCTGACAGCGAAGAAATTTTCGCTGTAGATTGTAAATCTGCCAAATTGTTAGTTTCTTAATAAATTATTAGCTGGCTGTTGGGTTCAATTTCTGCGATCGCACACGGCAACAATAATAACTCTAAAGCGATCGCGAATAGATATTAACTTTAAATTAACTCTAATTCTTCAACTATCCTTATCATCTCCTTCTTTCCAGTTATTGCCTTTTTTTCTCTCATTAAAATGGCACATTGCTTAATGATTTCTGGAGTTAAAGGGGTAAGAAAGATGCTTGTCTTAATTTCTATATATTGATTCTCTTCTAAACTAAAAAACAAAAGATTCTCTTTATTATCCCACATCCAAACTTCTTTAATTTCTAATGCTTTGTATTTTTCTAGATCTTTAAGACTTCCGCTACTATAGTTTACTTCAACAGCCAAATCTATTGTTTTTTTATTACCATTAAACCCATAACTCACATCTGGTTCTTTGGAAACGCCTAATTTATCATTTTTTTCTGTTTTAGAGCCAAAATTATAATAATCTATTTCTTTGAAATCACAAAAATATACAATTAAATCTCCGATATTGCCCTTAATATTTTCATGCTTCTCTCCATTTGTCACTAATTTTAAAACTCCATTTGCATAAGAAATTTTGCACCATGACACATCGCTTATCGTCTCTGAAACAGCTTCATAAATCTCCCAAGGAATTTCAGAGAGATTAATCATGAGATCTTCATTTATTTTTTTGCTAAAAATGATAAGACTATAGATCAAATTGTATAGTTTTTCTTTATAGGTATCTAATTTTTTTAAATCTTCTATTTTAGCTTTTTCGTTTTTATCCTTAAGGGATTTTATTGTTTGAATAACCAAATAATTGACTTTAATCAATATATAAAAGATCGAGTCAATATATCCTTCTAGTGAATCTTTATCTTCTATTTTTAAATAAACTTTTTTTTGTTCTTCTGCGATAGATATTACTTGTTTTAAAAAATCTATTTTTTGACTTATGCCTAGTTCATTTTTCGAGAACTTTTGAATCAGATTATCAACATTTATATTTAAGTTAAGTAAGTTTTTAAGTTCTTCGTTGTCTTTAATAAGTTTTAATTGAGTATCTGATAATTGATTTTCTTGTATTGATATCATTTCATATTCTGTTTTTTACCTACTATTATAGAACAGCCGGCTTATTTTGATAGTAATTACTAAATATTAGGCTTATTTTAGCTTGCAGAAAACATTTTTTGAATCATCCTAAAAGATTCCCTACGAATAGTCTGAAAGAGAATGACACAGGAATTTAGAAAATTATGCGATCTCGCACATCAACAGTAATAACCCCAAAGCGATCGCGAAACCAACGAGAATCATTTAGAATTAAGTTCTCCTCCAATTACCAATCTAAAAAGTGTTCTCATTAACTAAAACCAGTGGTCGTCAACGAGAAATCCTAGAAATAGTCCTCAGTAACGGCTGGGGATACATGAAAAGTTTATTACTCGGAGGCAAAACTGGCGAACCCAAACTGCCACCTCCTGCGGTTTTTCGCAAAATCTTAATTGAATTAGGGCCTTTCTACGTCAAAATTGGTCAATTATTGAGTACCCGCCCCGACCTATTATCCCCAGAATATATCGCGACTTTAACCGCTCTGCAAGCAAGTGTGCCGCCGATCGCCTGGTCGGAAGTCGAAACTCTTATTGCCCAACAACTTAATAAGCCGATCGCGGAAGTTTTTACCAGCATCGATTCAGAGGCGATCGCAGCAGGCTCCATCGCCCAAGTTCATCGTGCAATTTTAACTACGGGTGAAGAAGTCGCCCTCAAAGTACAACGGCCAGGAATTGAACGCATTGTTAATAAAGATATTACCCTGATCAAAGCGATCGCAGAATTAGTATCTCTAACCGATTTCGGACAAGACTATGAGATCAATGCCTTAGCCGAAGAATTTACCAAAGCTGTCAAAGCAGAATTAGACTTCACCAAAGAAGCTGAGTACACCGACAGACTACGCAATAATCTAGCAAAAAGTAGCTGGTTTAATCCCGAACAACTTGTGATTCCCAAAATATATTGGAACATCACCAACCAAAAACTCCTGGTCATGGAATGGTTAGTCGGCAAACCAATTCTTAAAGCAGATATTCCGGCAACTGAGTCTACCAAACTCAATTCGCCACAGATTACTACCTTATTATTTCGAGCTTTTTTTGAGCAAATGTTTGTCGATGGCTTCTTCCATGCCGATCCCCATCCAGGAAATATTTTCTACTTAGAAGATGGCAAAGTTGCCCTGATCGATTGTGGTTCCATTGGTAGATTAGATCCGCGAACTCAAAAATTACTCACTGAAATGTTACTCGCGATCGTTGATATGGATGCTAGTCGCTGTTCCCAATTAACCTTAGAACTATCAGAGAGTGAGAAAGTTTCCAGTCTAGCTCGATTAGAAAATGACTATGAATTGATTTTACGTCGCTACTACAATCAGAATCTATCTCAGATCAATTTTAGTGAAGTTTTCTACGAAATATTACAAATTTCTCGGAACAACAAAGTCAAATTACCTCGTAATACAGGGCTATTTGTAAAAACTTTAGCTAATCTCGAAGGAGTTGCTCGCGAAATAAATCCTAGCCTTAATTTAGTCCAGGAAATTCAACCTTTGATGACGGATATTTTCCGCCGTCAATTGATTGGGGAATCTCCTCTGACTACTCTGCTCCGAACTTTACTAGACTTTAAATCATTATCTCTCCAATCTCCTCGTCAATTTGAATTATTATTAGATCGTTTTAGTTCCGAAACTTTACAATGGAATATTAAAGTTCCCCAAATTGATGCTTTACGTCGGAGTATTGATGATTCTGCCAACCGCTTATCTTTTAGTATTGTTGTTGGTTCTTTGATTATGGGTGCCGCAATTATTTCGGCTGGGGCTCAAACTCAACAATTGTCATTGATTACTAATATTCTATTTGCTTCTGCCAGCTTTTTGGGCTTATGGTTAATTGTTAGTATTTTACGTTCAGGAAGACTTAAGTAAGAAAGTATGTAAAAAATATATTGAAAGGAATGATTAATTATGAAGCCGATTCTTTCAACAGACAATATTCACTTTGAGCAAATTTATGAGACTTTGCAACAGTATTTAACAAAGTTACAAGAGCAATATCAAGTCAAAACATTAGGAATCTTTGGTTCTTATGCTAGAGGAGAAGCAACAGATAATAGTGATTTAGATTTGTTAGTAGAATTTCAAGGAGACTTAACCTTTGATAACTATATGGATTTAAAGTTTTTTCTTGAAGACTTATTTAATAAAAAAATAGATTTAGTGATTAGGGATGATATTAAAGCACAAATTAGAGAAAAGGTTTTAGAGAAAACTGTCTATGTCTCGTGAGCTAGGTCTTTATTTCTTAAGATATTGCTTTTTATAATCTTGGAAAATCTTCGTGGTTTTAACTCCAGGTCTACCTTCTTCTGCGGCAATGATCCAATATAAAAAATGCGTGCGCCTCTGTTGGGGATCACAATCTTCCCAACGTAGTCCTTTATTATCTATGTCTGGACTCTCCTTCCTCATATCTGTTATGAAGCGAGATTTGGAAAAATCTAAGCCCATGTCTTTGGCTAATTGCTCAAAGTGTTCTTCTTTTAGTTCCATAATCATTCGGCATTGTCTTCACTTAATTATTCCCGAATTTTGAATTTACTCATCAATGCGAAAAATAGATATGTAACAATAATCAAATCAACATCTTTACTCCAGCAATATTCTTCAAAGTCCAGAGCGATAAGAGTTCCACCTCCAAAATAGGCAAAACTTCTATTGAGAAGTTCTTGATTAAAACTTTCAAGAATCGTCAAAATTTTGTTGTGATGCTCTAATCTAAAAGTCATAGATCAGATTGCAACCAGGAATCATATTGTTTTGCCAGTTGCTTTAAAAAATCCAGTTCTTGACCCTCAAGATTATTGAACAGATTACGATATCTCCAGCCTCTTTCGTAACGACTTAACATTTGCTCAGGCTCGAAACGATAGACGTTTTCAGTTTGCCAGCAAATTGCTTCCAAAAAAGGTAACGTCTCTGGAATTGATTGTTTAATTCTAGTATTAGCTACCATAGTTACTCTACTCTCGTACCTAGAGTCCATCTGATAATTAGAATAACTCGATTTTAACCAAATAATCAGGAAATATACAATAAATTGTATTCTTATAGATATAATTGCTCTTTATAAATAATAATGAATCTTGGTCAGTGGTTTGGCTTTGTTTGTTTAATTCTCTCTTTATCTGTTCTCTGGCAAATTCGGGGTCTACTACTATTAGTTTTTACTGCTGTAGTTTTAGCTACAGCACTTAACCGCTTAGTAAAATGGTTACAAAGAAAAGGACTACCACGTAAATTTGCTCTTTTTTGCACTATCAGCTCGGTTATAATCTTTCTTGCTCTTTTTATCTGGTTGGTAATTCCCCCATTTAGTCAACAATTCCAAAAATTAGTTGAACAGCTACCGAGAGTTTTCACTAGGGTTAACCTTCAATTAAACCTCCTCGAAGCAAAAGTTCCCGACTATTTTCCCGATTTTCCGACGATTGAAGAATTATCAGATCAACTACCCTCATTACAAAAACTGCTTAGTGGCTTTTTTGATGTCTTCTCTGATTCCTTGACAGTTTTACTGCAACTATTTTTGATAATTGTGCTGACTATCATGATGCTACTCAGTCCTCAAAGATATCGGAAGACTTTTCTCATTCTTTTTCCCTCTTTTTACCGCAAACGTGCCGATGATATTTTATCTAAATCCGAAGCCGCATTAGGAAATTGGTTGCGAGGCATTTCTATAAATTGTTTGTTTATTGGCATTTCTAGTGGTATTGGTTTAGCTCTTTTACAAGTCAAACTAGTTTTAGTTCATGCATTAATCGCGGGAGTTCTTAACTTTATTCCTAATATTGGCCCAGCTACTAGTGTGATTTTTCCTTTGTCGATCGCGATTCTCGAAGAACCCTGGAAAATCATTGGTGTCTTAGTTTGGTATTTTATAATTCAAAATATCGAAACCTATTGGTTAGCTCCTGCCGTCATGGCCAGACAAGTTTCTCTGCTTCCTGCTGTTACCTTAATCGCCCAAATTTTCTTTGCTAGAACCTTTGGTGTTATGGGTTTAATCCTTGCTTTACCCTTAACCGTGGTCAGTAAAACATGGCTAGAAGAAGCTATTTTTAAAGATATTTTAGATGTTTGGGAAAGCAAACGTAACAATTAAGCACCTATCAAAATTAATTGTGTATTATTAGCAGGTAGCTTTGGAGTAGAGGGCAGGGAGAGAACAACTTAGTGAAAAACGAAATTATTAACTCAGAACCAATTATTCAAGAAAACCAAAAACAAAATATCTTATTCAGTTGGTTAGGAGTAATATTTTTAGTTTATCTCTTAATCTGTGCTGTCAGTACGATTAGTGGTGGCTTTCAAACAACTGCAGGCGATCGCGCCAAGGAATTATTTACTTTTGCTGCCAATCCTTTCGCTGGATTGATTGTCGGTATTTTATGTACCGCCCTAATCCAATCTTCTAGCACTGTAACTTCGATTATTGTCGCTTTAGTCGCTGGAGGTCTACCCGTAGCAACTGCCGTACCAATGGTGATGGGCTCTAATATCGGCACAACTATTACCAATACTTTAGTCAGTTTGGGACATGTTCAAAATGAAAATGAATTTAAGCGTGCTTTTGCCGCAGCAACCATTCATGATTTTTTTAATCTGCTAAGTGTCATCATCTTTCTACCCCTAGAAATTGCCACAGGCTTTTTGGAAAAAACTGGAGCCTTCGTGGCATCTTTCTTTGTCGGCGGCAGTTCAGCTAGCATGACAGATTTCAATTTTGTCAAAGCTGCCATAGAACCTGTTACGGGTATGTTAAACTCAGCTGCCTATAGTTTGCCCCATCCCTATAATGGAATTATCTTGATTATTACCGGTATTATTTTAATCTTTTTTGCTATTTATTACATTGGTAAATTACTCAAGGTTTTACTAGTGGGCAAAGCTAAAACTATATTGAAAGCTGCCATAGGTAAAGGCCCTTTAACAGGGATTTTTTCCGGAACACTGGTAACAGTATTAGTTCAATCTTCTTCAACTACTACTAGCTTAGTTGTCCCTTTGGCAGGAACTGGAATTTTAACCTTAGAAGAAATTTATCCTTTTACTTTGGGGGCAAATATTGGAACTTGTATCACAGCTCTACTAGCAGCTACGGCAGTCCCAGAAAATCAAGCTGCAGCTTTAGAAATTGCCTCGATTCATTTACTTTATAATATCATTGGCACAATTATTATTTACTCGATTTCATTCTTAAGAAATATCCCCATTCTCGGAGCAGAAACTTTAGCTGCCGTGGCAAGCGAACGCAAATACTTAGCTTTTGTCTATATCATTACAGTATTCTTCTTAATTCCAGCTATTTTACTGACTGTAACGGGAACTAAATCTTGGTAGCAAAATATAGTAATTCTCATACTGGTGAGGTATATATCTGAGACTAGTGACTGGTGATTGGGGACTGGGGACTGGGAAGAAGGGGACGCGTGCATTTCCCAATCCCTAATCCCTAAGCCCTAAAACTAAT
>JBCCYD010000348.1:0-6714 GCA_039190385.1 Cyanobacteria bacterium P01_F01_bin.143
CTCAAAAGTCTCTAATTTTTGCTGTAATTCTTCTGATGATTCTGTTACTACCGCCAAACGATGTTCAAAATGAGATCTTCCAGTATTAGCAGTAAAACAAATATCAGCAATGTTTAATTCTGGATGAGTAGTTAAATAATCTTGATATCGTCTAACTAAATCCTGCAAAGCTGTTTCAGTTTTCGCCGACAAACTCAAAATATGCCTAGATCGCTCCTGACTTTTAGCTGTTAACTGATGACTGATAATATGCGAAGCGGTATCCTTTAGGGCTGATAACTGATCACTGATTATGACGTGGACATTCGTGCCACTCATCCCAAAGGAACTAACTCCGGCAAATCTCTCTGATGTTGTGTCCCAAGGAGTAAGTTCAGTAGGAATCTTAACTGGTAATTTATCCCAAGGAATGTAGGGGTTAGGATTTTCAAAATGAAGACTTGGAGGAATCTGCTGATGTTGTAAAGCAAGTACTACCTTGATTAAACTAGCCACTCCAGCGGCAGCTTCAAGGTGACCAAAATTAGTTTTAACCGACCCAATATGTAGCAACTCATCACTTGAGCGATCGCGACCCAATACTTTGCCCAAAGCCAAAACTTCAATCGGATCTCCTAAAGATGTACCTGTGCCATGAGCCTCTACATATTGAATTTGATTAGGCTTGACCCTAGCTTTAATTAAAGCTTGCTTAAGCAAAGCTTCTTGTGCCGAGCCATTAGGTGCTGTCAAGCCATTACTTTTGCCGTCATGATTAGCGGCCGAACCCCGAATTACGGCTAAGACATTATCGCCATCCGCGATCGCATCAGATATACGTTTAAGCACAACAATGCCACAACCTTCTCCTCTTGTATAACCATTCGCTGCCGCATCAAAAGTCTTACAGCGACCATCCAGGGCCAGAGCTTTAAGCTTACAGAACACAATTGTCGGAATGGGAGAAAGCATCAAATTTACTCCGCCAGCCAAAGCTAAATTACAGTCTCCAGAGCGAAGACTCTGGCAAGCAAGATGAACCGCTAGCAGAGAAGATGAACAAGAAGTGTCTAATTGCATAGCCATCGCTTGTAAACCCAAAAAATAAGCGAGTCTTCCGGCTGCAATACTCCGGGCATTACCTAAGCCACTATAAGTGTCAATGGCGTTTACGTCTCCAGAATTAACACTCCACTGGGAATAGTCATCGGAACCAATACCGACAAAAACAGTTGTCTGGGTTCCTTGTAATTCTTCTGTTGCTAGTCCAGTATTTTCTAAGGCTTCCCAACTCACTTCTAACAAAAGCCTTTGTTGCGGATCCATGCTAATAGCTTCTCGGGGCGAAATCCCAAAAAACTGGGGATCAAAATTATCTACTTCGTCTAAAAATCCTCCATAGCGACTGTACATTTTCCCTGGTACATCGGGATCCCTATCATAGTAATGTTCCACATCCCATCTATCTGGGGGGATTTCGGTAATAACATCTTTTCCTTCCTTTAATAGTTTCCAATAGGATTCAGGATTATTTACGCCTCCAGGAAAACGACAACCCATACCAATAATGGCGATCGGCTCGGTCTTTTGTTGCTCTAATGCTTCGACTTTGCTACGTGCTTGTTTGAGGGCTTGCAGTATCCGTTGAGAAGACGCGATCGCTTGCGATTTTGATTCAGGAATTTGATTCATTTAATTTCATCCCCCAATAAGTCTTCAAGTACAGCTAGTTCTTGGGCAATTTCCCCCTCAAGTTCGGTTAAAATCTCCATTTGCTTATCCTTAGTTGCGACTGAGGCCGGAAAATTCTCATCATGATTGTTCAACTGAATTGAGTCTGAAAGAATTTTTTCTTTCTTGTCTCTAAAATCAGCAGCAACTGCTGAAGAACTAACTTCGATTTTTTCTACCTCATTAATTAAATGTTCTGCTAAAGAGGTAATAGTGGGAAAATTCCAGAGCAAAGTTGCATCAAGTCCCTGTTCTAACCAATCTTCTAAGTCTTGAACTAACTCCACAGCCATTACTGAGTCCATCCCATAGTTGGCAAAAGAAATATTGGGATCAATAGCAAGGGCATCTAGACTTAAATTCTTAGCTAGCCAATTTTCTAGCCAATCTTGGATTGCTTCTGTCGTATATAGCAATTCTTCAATAGCCTTTTCTTGACTGTTCTCTTGTGTCTTTAGAGAATTTGGAGGAACTACTAATGGGGATAATTGATCTGAAAGCTGATGGAAATTTGCTACTTTTCTGGCATTAGCTACTTCTAATTTGAGTAATTCATCCAGTTCCTGTTCTTCGCCAGCTAATGTGTTTTCGATCGCGCCAATCGTTGAAGTATAGTCAGATATTTGCTTCGTGATAGTTTCCGCCGTAGAAATAACGACATTTTCTGGTGTTTCCCACAGAATACTGTCTAGTTTTTGCTCAAATTTAGATTTTGCCCAGACAGCAGCAAGATTCAAATCTTCTGAATTAGAGTCATAAACTCTTTTTTGGATAGCAGCCAATAATATAGCAAAAGTAGCGATTTCTCCTGTACAAAGGTATGTCCAACGTAGTGCAGTCTGGCGATCGGCAAAAAAAACTTCAGATTTAGTCAAATGGTCTTTAACTTTTCTGGCTGCTAATTCCAGACTTGCCGCTATGCCCGGAGCCTTAAACTGTTCTGTTAAAAATTGTTTTAACTCTTCATTTTTATTGATTACCCGAGAGCCAAGAAACATATTTAGAGGTTCTGTTGGCCCTTCAAAAATACGCAATAATCTGGCATCTCGTAAAATTTGAGGAGCGAGGTTAGTCTCTATATAACCACGACCACCTAAGAGCTGTACTAGCTGATCCGCTGCTTCCCAGAAAAATTCAGGGGCCGATGTTTTACAAGCTGTATAAATTTCTTCCGGTACTTTACAACCTTGATCTAGTAATTGGGCTGTAGTAAAGATCAAAGCTTCTACGGCTGTAATCATCGCGTTAAGGTTACTCAAACGTACCAATGTTGTCGGATTATCTAGTAAACGCCCCGTAGCTATAGAACGACGAGAACTATAGCGCAACATTAATTGAGCACATCGTTTCATTCCTCCCAACGCGATCGCGCCTAAGCCTAATCTGCCCAACATCATGGCATCTTGGGCAACTTCTAGACCATTTCCTATTTCCCCCAACAGATCCTCTGGTCTAACGACAACATTCTTGAGAAAAATTCTATTCTGAACCATTCCCCGCATACCCATAGTCAGAGCTTCAGGCCCTTGTTCCAGTCCTTGGCTATCCTGTCTTACTACAAAACTAGTCATCCCCATTGGTTTACCCTGAGCATCAACCATTTGGGCAAAAACATTGATCGTACTTGCCCAGGAGCCAGTACCAATCCATATTTTTTCCCCCGTTAATCTCCATCCCCCCTGATTATCCGGGATCGCAGTGGTGGCAATAGCTCTAGGGTTAGAACCAGCACCTGGTTCGGTAATCGCAAATGCGGCTAATTCTCGACCTTGAGCGAGTAGTGGTAAAAGTTGCTCCCTTAACGTTTCACTGGCATACTTCATAATTGGTCGAGTTCCCAATACATGGTGAACACCAACAAAAGCAGCTAGGGTAAGATCAATAGCTGCTAACTGTTCAAACACTCTGAAAGTATCGCTATAGGTAAGATTTAACCCGCCGTATTTTTCTGGAACTTGTAACCCTAGTAAGCCTTGGTTTCCAAAGTCGAGAACAATATAGGGCGGAATACAGCGGCGTTCATCGATCAGGCGAGAGTTAATTCGTTTTGCAGCATAGTTGCGCAACCATTCAATTAATTTATCTGTGCGTAATTTACTATCTGTATTTATATGCTCTTGGTTTTTTCTAGAAGACTGGGGTGGATTGACAATTTTCGGGATAGATAGTTGGTGCTTACGGGATAAATTCACAGTTTTCTGCGAATCCCCATTTTGAGTTTCTGGTTCTGGGGATTGATTTAACCAATAGGATGATCTTTGCCAGGGATAAGTAGGTAATACTAGCTTTTGACGGGGATAATCCTGATCAAAACCTGACCAGTTAACTGGGATTCCCTGTAAATAAAACGCTGCTAAACTTTCTAGGGTTTGTTGCCAAACAGATGTTTCTGGCGAAAACTGGGTCAGAAAAATAGGAGCATTAGTATCTGGTATTTCTGGCTGCGATCGCGATTGAGCATTACTGGCAAAAAATAGCCGATATCCTTCATTTTTTAAGGTTTGAACTCCTGTAGCTAAATTCTCAGATTGACGTTGATGTTGATCCCAGTACTCTGGAGTGGCTATGGTTTTAGTCGCCTTGTTTCCAGTCCGACTATCAATTAAATTGATTTTCGCAGGAGAGTACTTCACCTCAAAGGCAACTGATTTGTCCTTACTTGTCTCTAATTTTGGTGCTTTTTGGCTATTGATTAATTTAAAGCCACATTCTAGACTGAACACTCCAGCCACACAAGCGGCTACATATTCTCCGACTCCTTGTCCTATTACGCCATCTGGCTTTATGCCCCAAGATTTCCATAATTGAGTCAAGGCATAGTCAAAAAGAAATAAGGCTTTTTGTTCCAGCAGAGATAAAGTTTCCTGACCCGTTGCTTCTGCGTCTGAATAAATGATATCCAACAGAGGGACTTCAAAATAAGAACTAAGGCTTTGACTATATTCTTCAATGATTTTGTGAAAAGTTGGCTGAGTTTGATATAGCTCTCTAACTACAGTTATCGTCTTGGTAATTTCACCTGAAAAGACAAATGCTATTTTGGGACGTTTGTTACTAGTGATTTCGCCTTGTAATATTCCAGTGCCTTTTCTTTGGGCTTGAAAGCCATTTAATTTTTTCTCCAACTCTTGGGTTGAAGCCGCTATGATCGCTAAACGATGATTAAAATCTGCTCTTCCTGTATTAGCTGTAAAACAGAGATCTTCTAGAACAACATCAGGATTAGATTGCAAATAATTCTTATATCGAATCACCAAATCCCGTAATGCAGATTCATTTTTCGCTGACAAAGTCAATACTTGTAGTGATCTCTCTTGACTTCTGACTTTTGACTTTTGATATGCGGAGCGGTATCCTTTAGGGCTTTTGACTTTTGACTGTTTACTGTTAACTGTTAACTGTTCACTGATAATAGCGTGCGCATTAGTTCCCCCAAAACCGAAGGAACTAACTCCAGCAAACCTTGCTTTATCAGGTGTTTCCCAATTTTCAAGCTGAGAGGGAAAAGAAAAAGGAGTATTTTTGAGATTAATATAAGAATTTATTTTTTGTAAATGAAGATTAGGCGGAATCGCCTTATGTTGCAGTGCCAACACAGTTTTAATTAAACTTGCCATGCCTGAGGCTGCTTCGATATGACCAATATTGGTTTTCACTGAACCTAGCCAACATCTCTGGTGAGAAAGGCGATTCTCTTTTAAAACATTTTGAATTGATTTGACTTCGATCGCGTCAGCTACAGAGGTTCCAATGGCATGGGTCTCAACATAGCTAATCTGTGCTGGCTCTAACTCCGCATTTTCTAATGCTTGGCGTATTACTGCTTGTTGCGATCGCCCATTAGGTGCATTCAACCCATTAGTTAATCCATTTTGGTTAACCGCAGAACCCCGAATAATCGCCTGAATATTATCTCCATCTGCGATCGCGTCTGTAAGTCTCTTTAGTACAACTATTCCACAGCCTTCTCCCCGCGCATAACCATTGGCATCGGCATCAAATGTCTTACAACGACCATCTGATGATAACATCGCAGCTTCAGTGTAAGCTAGGGACTGCATAGGATGTATGAGTAAATTTACTGCCCCAACTATGCCTAAATCGGACTCTCCCTCCCTTAAACTTTGGCAAGCATAATGTATGGCGACTAAAGAGGAAGAACAAGCCGTTTCTAATGCTAAACTAGGCCCTTTAAGATTTAATAAATAAGATAGTCGAGAAGCAGTTATCCCTAAAGCCATACCAGTGCCATAATAGCCATTTACAGCAGCTAAATTCTGACTAGACAACAACCCATAGTCGTAGTTGCCAATACCAATGAATACACCTGTCTTACTACCACTTAATGTCTGAGGATTAATCGCAGCATTTTCTAGGCTCTCCCAAGCGCATTCTAATACCAACCTTTGATGGGGATCCATTGCTTCAGCTTCCTGGGTAGAAATACCAAAGAAATCAGCATCAAACTTGTCTATGTTCTCAACTAAGCCACCGTAGCGGGGATACGATTCTGACTCATGGCTTTGAGTAAGTTCCCATCTTGATGGCTGAATTTTCACTATTGCATTTTGTCCATCTCTGAGCAACTGCCAGAATTCCTGGGGATTTTTAACCCCACCTGGAAAACGACAACCCATCCCAATAATGGCTACCTGTTCCATCTGCTACCTCTTTTTACCCTAGTCCTTGACAACAGCATTAAAAGCTTGTTATAGATCATTATTACCAGAATCAATTCTTTCTGGTTTTTTATAGATTCCAAGGGCTTATTCCGGCCCAGATGGCATGCTTGACTATAGACTTATTCTTAAAGTAATTGCAATTAAAGGTCAAACTTCTTAACATTTGCTTTAGATTTCAGATCTTATAGCTTAAATCAAATTCTAAACAATAGAGCAAGAAGCAAAAATCTTTTGCCATAATTACTTCAGTGTCTTTTGACTATCGTTAGTTACAGAGGAGATCGCAATAGTGCTAGCTAAACATTTAAAGGTAATTGGCAAA
>JBCCYD010000349.1:0-6705 GCA_039190385.1 Cyanobacteria bacterium P01_F01_bin.143
AATCTATCCGAAAACCGCGTGTTCGACTGATCATTGCTCCGTTCCCTGACCGACAAAAGAATCAAGAGGATTTCTTCTTTTCGCCAAATTCTCAAATCCCCTTGACAACTGCTATTTCAGCTTAAGTTGTCACCAATGGTTAAATGGTTAGGCTGTTTACCCCTAGGTTTAGAATTGGTTGGTCGATATTTACAACGCCATCCTGCTTTATTTCTAGAAGAATTTTTAGCCAAATTAAAAACTAACAAATTAGCAGCTAAAGCATTATTCAAATCACAAAATAATGATGATATAACAACAGCTCATGAAGGAATTGCTGCTGCTTTTGAATTATCTTGGATTGAGTTAACAAAGGATACCCAAGAATTAGCTTGTTTTTTAAGTTTGTTTGCTGCTGAACCTTTTCCTTGGAAATTGGTAGAAGAATGTTTCGCTGAATCGGATGAAGAATTAAGCGAGCTGCGTGATGATGAATTATTAGCTACCGATTTATTACAAATAACCGAAGAGAATACTTGGCAACTGCATCCGCTGATTAGGAAATTTTTGCAAACTAAGTTAGAAATTTTGCCAGAGGTAGATAATTATAAGCAAAGCTTTTGTCGGGCAATAGTAGAGTATGCAAAATTAATTCCAATAACTCCAACTTTGCAGGAGATTAATGATTGTAGTTTTCTAATTCCCCATTTAACAGAAACTACAGATAATTTAATTGATTGGGTGAAAGACGAAAGTTTGATTGATTGCTATTTTGGCCTAGTCAAATTTTACAATGGGCAAGGAATTTATAATGTGGCAGCTAATTGGTCAAATAAAGGTTTAGTCGTAATTAAAAATCACCTAGGAGAAAAACATCCCGACTTTGCAACTAGTCTCAATAATTTAGCAGCTCTCTACGATTCTCAAGGAAAATATAAGCAAGCCGAACCTTTATATTTACAAGCTTTGGAATTAAGAAAAGAAATATTAGGAGAAAATCATCCCGACTTTGCAACTAGTCTTAATAATTTAGCAGGTCTCTACTATTCTCAAGGAAAATATGAACAAGCAGAACCTCTATATTTACAAGCTTTGGAATTAAGAAAAGAAATATTAGGAGAAAATCATCCTCAAGTTGCCAATAGTTTCAATAATTTGGCATTACTCTACACGTCTCAAGGAAAATATGAACAAGCAGAACCTTTATACTTACAAGCTTTAGATTTAAGAAAAGAACTCTTAGGAGAAAATCATCCCGACTTTGCTCTTAGTCTCAATAATTTAGCAGGTCTCTATGATTCCCAAGGAAAATATGAACAAGCCGAAACTCTATATTTACAAGCTTTGAAAATTTTTGTTCAAACTTTAGGAAAGGAACATCCCAAGACTATTACTATTGCTAATAATCTTGCTATTCTGCAATCTGTTTCTCAACAACAACAGAAAAAATCTTTCTGGCAAAGATTAACCCAGATGATATTCCGTTTCTGGTAACTAAATTGATAGAGATAAATATAGTCCGCAGATAAACACAGATGAACGCAGATAAAGTTACTAGCTAAGTCCTTGACTGAATCACAAATTGAGATAATACTATTTGCTTTTAAATTTGTAGGGTTGCTGAATCCAGATATGAATTTGTCTCACGCAGCCTTAAAGGATACCTCTCCGCATAAGACGCGGAGGCGTTTATCCAGAGAACCGATCTGGACAAGCCCAGCTTCGTGTTCTGGGCAGAGAAATAGGGAAAGAGTATGAGTCAAAATATTTTTTCATGTTTTAAATCAGCAACGCCTGATTTTTATCTGCTAGCGATCGCAGATGCAAAGTTCAAATAAGAATTATGCATTAATAAAATCACAAACTATGAAACCAACGAAATAATAGACCCACAACTAAACTTATTGCTGCTTACGTGTCAGACAGTCGCTGGGGGCCTGGGGCGGGCGTAGCGCACCAGCAGGGGGTTTGGGGGACTGGTCCCCCAATAGAAGTTATGGCTTTTAGGAAAAACTTACAGTAATCCCAAATCAAATCAAACAGATTAACTTACCAACTCTGCCTGCCGTTCCATCAATCTTCCCCTAACCATCTCAACATAATCAGCACGGAACTTTCTCAACTGATAATCACGAGGATCTCTAAGCTTCAACTCAGCCCAAGCCTGACGCTTCTTCAGCGCACTCCGCTTCTTAGCATTCTCGATCATCTCAGAAGTAATATTGACAGAAGCCGAAGTCATTTTTTCATAGTTATAATAATCCATATAATCACCAGCAACAGTCTCAATAATCTCAATCTCCTCCATCGTCATACTCTTTTTGAACTTATCGATATAAGCTGGAATCGGCGCAGAACAATTAGTCTCCCATAAAGCAGACAAGACAGCAATATCCCCAGCCTCCTTCGAAGATGAAACATCAAGCATCGAATCCAAAAACTCAATCCCGAAAAACTCACATACTTTACGCAAAACAACCTCTTGAGTATTCAAAAAATCCTCGTATCGAATCGTCAGAACCCGCTCAGGATATTTGACACTCAAAGCCCTAGCCTTATCATGAGCCTTCATCCAAGACATAGCATTGAGAAGAGAATCATAATCATGGAGAATCGCACGATTAATACTATTGACCTGAGCACGAGGATCGCGAACTACATTCAAAAACAAAATATCATCAAACAATTCAATCAATTCCTCTGCACAATAGACATTATCAAGAGACTTGTCCATCACAATCTTGGCATTATGTTTTTCTCCAGCCTGCAACAACATTTCCCAAGCAATAGAGTGGATACTACGAGGCTTATTTTGAATAGCCTCAAAGACTTGAACTGGGTCTAAAGCCACATCATCCCACTTAACCATTGTCGAATTTTGTAGCCCGACAAGATCTAAAACTAACTGAAAATAAGCCTGATCATCCTGCAAATTTCCATAGAGTTCTACCAGAGGCATAAAATCTACAATATGCATCGGATAAGGAGAATAGAAATCCGGAGATAAATTTAATCTTAAACGCAGAGCATGGGATCCACATCGTCTAATGGGAGTCATTAGAACTGGTCTTGGTCTGGAATTTTTCAATCCTGCAACTGTGTGACTTGCTTGATTAACCATGATGGAAAAAACCTCAAGAAATGACGAATAGCATGTAATATTTATGACCGTAGTGAACAATATCTTTCTAGAATATAAGACAACTCAAAATCAGTTTTTATGTTTAATATTTCCAATGATTGACAACATTGGTTAGAGAACAATAAAATGATTCTGTTTCAAGCAAATATACTTAGTCAAGAAATTCCTTTAAAGAGAAATTGGAAATTATACTTAAAAATCATCTCCTTGAGGATTCTTTCGAGTATATTCTAGTAAGAGATATTATCTACTTGTACTTCTCAAAAATACATGACCTGGAATAGAATTTCCAATGAAGTTAAGGAAGTTTGGATGAAGTTAAGGTAATTTGTGAGTCACTTATCAAAACAAAAATATCAGCCCAAGTTATAAACTAAGAGACTGATATTTTTATAGTTGTATTTTATATAATTAAACCTTAAAACTTTAACTTGCTAATTCTGCTTGTTGCTGCATCAATCTTCCTTTGACCATCTCGACATAGTCAGCACGGAACTTTCTCAACTGATAATCGCGAGGATCTCTAAGTTTCAACTCAGCCCAAGCTTGACGCTTCTTCAGCGCACTCCGCTTCTTAGCATTCTCAATCATCTCAGAAGTAATATTAACCGAGGCAGAAGTCATTTTTTCATAGTTATAATAATCCATGTAATCTCCCGCAATAGTCTCGATAATCTCAATCTCTTCCATGCTCATACTCTTCTTGAACTTATCGATATAAGCTGGAATCGGCGCAGAACAGTTAGTTTCCCATAAAGCAGACAAGACAGCAATATTACTAGCTTCCTTAGATCCTGAAACATCGAGCATCGAATCTAAAAACTCAATCCCAAAAAACTCACAGATTTTACGTAAGACAACTTCTTGAGTATTCAAAAAGTCTTCGTATCGAATCGTCAGGACCCGCTCAGGATGTTTTTCGATCAAAGCTTTCGCTTGATCATGGGCTTTAACCCAAGACATAGTATTGAGAAGAGAATCATAATCATGGAGAATCGCCCGATTGATGCTATTGACCTGAGCACGAGGATCGCGGACTACATTCAAAAATAAAATATCATCAAACAATTCAATCAATTCCTCTGCACAATAGACATTGTCAAGAGACTTGTCCATCACAATTTTGGCGTTATGTTTTTCTCCCGCCTGCAATAACATTTCCCAAGCAATTGAGTGAATACTACGAGGCTTGTTTTTAATAGCCTCAAAGACTTGAACTGGGTCTAAAGCCACATCATCCCATTTAACCATCGTTGAATTTTGTAGCCCGACAAGGTCTAAGACTAACTGAAAATAATTCTGATCATCCTGCAAATTTCCATAAAATTCTACCAGAGGCATAAAATCTACAATATGCATCGGATAAGGAGAATAGAAATCGGGAGATAAATTTAATCTTAAACGCAGAGCGTGAGATCCGCATCGTCTAATGGGAGTCATTAGAACTGGTCTTGGTCTGGGAGTTTTGAATTCGGCAACTGTGTGGCTTGCTTGCTTTAGCATCGGAGGATATCCTTGAAAATTTACGAATAGAATTTAGTACTTATGATCGTAACAATCAATATCTTTTCGTAGCATGAGATAAATCACAATCAATTTGCAACAATATTTAGTGAGGTTCAAACTCACCAATAAATCAACCTAAAAACCCAGCAACGAGATTCAGCAGAATTCTCAAGCTGTCTGCTTTTCAAGTCAAATAACAACAATCATTGATTGAATACTTTCTTGGTTTTTATTTGTAATATATGTAATGATTTACAGTACTGGTTGAAGCTCAATAAAAGGATTCTGCTCCATGCCAATATGCAGAACTAATTAACCCCCTTCAGAGCTAACTAGGAACTATACTCACAAAAATCCCCCTTGGAGGCTTTTTGTACATATTTTGGAAAAAGATATTATTTGTGTACTGAAATTAAAGATACATTAACTTTAATTAATTTTCAAGTATTTCTTTAACTATTTGTAAAGAAAAAATATTATATAATAATGGGTTGAAAAAAAGAGATGTTCATCAACTATCTTCTAAAATATTGAAACAGCCTGCTACCAAAGCAGGAGTCTCTTGCCCTAAGTAAAGATGAATCTATCAAAGAAAATCCTTGTAGGTCTCAAAGCGGATGGTTTTCGTCATCCACTCGATCTTCAAGCAACTAATGCATTAAAACAACTTCCTGGATTAGATATTGCAATTCGTAGTGTTTTGGGTTCGGTTGCAGAACAGTTTTTTTACCTCAATAATATTGCTTCTAGTATTTTGGTGAGTGAGAAACAATTACCTCATTTACACAAATTACTCTTAGAAGCCTGTGAGATTCTGGATCTTGAACCGCCCCAGCTATATATCCAGCAAAATCCGACGCCTAATGCCTACACTTTTGCGATGAGAGGCAAACAGCCTTTTATTATGCTGCATACTTCTTTGGTTGAAATGTTGACTCCTGAGGAGATTCAGGCAGTTATTGCCCATGAATTAGGCCATCTCAAATGCGAACATGGTGTTTATCTGACTATGGCCAATATTATGGTTTTGGCAGCTAATTTATTACCCGTTTGGGGAAGCGCGATCGCGCAATCTCTACAAGAACAGATGATGCAATGGGTTCGTTGTGCCGAATTTAGTTGCGATCGCGCGGCCTTACTGGCAACCCAAGATCCCAAGGTAATTATGTCAGTACTGATGAAATTAGCCGGGGGTTCTCCCTCTCTAGCTCCCCAATTAAACCTAGAAGCCTTTATCGAGCAAGCTAAAGCCTACGACATTGTGAGCCAGGATAGTTTAGGCGAAAGCTTAAAAATGCTCCAAACTGCTCAATTAACCCATCCTGTGCCAGTAATTCGTGCCAGAGAGATTGATCGTTGGGCAAGTACAGCTCAATATCAGAATTTATTAGTTGGCGATCGTAATATTCCGGGACAATCGAAGGGAAGATGGCGAAATTGGTAGATTAAGAAATCACTCTATTAACTTTGGGAAAGTCTTTGGACAGCTGCGCCGCCTAAAAGGCGATCGCATTCCTCTAAAATTTGCGGTATCTTGTCACGATGAGGACTATTTTGCAAACAAGCCTTGAAGTCAAATTCAGCAGCATTTTTAGCTGTAGCACCAGGAAACCAATGACCACCATTTTCCAGGAGGTTATATCTAGCCTTGCTATATTCATACATGTCATAGGCCAGCGCCAAATTTCGCAACCAAAGTATTATTGGAATATTAATCTTGCCAGGAGTTTCTTCAAAAGTGGGTAAGCCGATTCGCCAAGTTTGATACCATTCTTCCCCCAGAACCGCGATCGCACCCTGTGCCAACTGCTCTAAAATTGGCGGTAAAACTGACTCTGCTTGGGCAATTAACGGCAAAACTTTCAGATGTTCATCAAAATCTGATGGTCTGGCTGCACCCAAACTAAGAGTATGAACCTGGGGATGAGACAGACAAAAGAGATCGTTAAAGACCATCGGAATCAGTGGTTGGCAAAGTTCCACGAGTTTCGGCGGTGGATTATATAATTTGCCTCCTTTATCGGTCGGACTAATAATAAATACCCCCATATCCTGTTGAGTTGCCGCCTCAATTGCTG
>JBCCYD010000350.1:0-6700 GCA_039190385.1 Cyanobacteria bacterium P01_F01_bin.143
CTACTTTACATACACATCTTTTACTTTTGTCGCAGGGGAGCAGAGGAGAAAGAGAATAAATATAAAGGGGTTTTGAGAATATGATTTAGTATTAGACAGCACAAAAATAAGTGGTCTCTTATTCTTAGCTAGAAATCAATTATAGCGACCTTTTTGCTATTTCAGTTTATCAAAAGGTAATCAATTGAATGTAATCGCGATCGCGAATTGCCAGACTTCTCCTGATCGCGAAGGAATCAGCTTCACGGGACGCGCATTTTCAACTCAACTCTAACTGCTAAAATAAATTAAAACTCAAAAGAATATGGTTAATGCAAAATATTTATAAATTACCTTTAGTTTTATAACCTCAACCAGAAGGTGGTTATACAATCACTTGTCCTTTGTTACCTAATTTGATTACTGAAGCTGATACTTTAGATGAAGTTATTCCTAATGTTTCTGATGCTTTAGCTGCATTAATAGAAGCTTATGAAGATTTGAATCAACCTTATTGCTTAACTATAAAAACTATAAAGGGATTAAGGTTAGCATAATATTGACAAGCCAATAAACAAAGTATATTACAAGAAACTATTTTTTAAATTTATACCTTTACTTTTCCTATTAATTGCTCTTGTCGTCTTTTGAGTTCTTGATATTTGCTATTGACATAGTTATCTAATTCAAGTGGGAAATTTATCACTGAAACATGAATCGAGTAATCCCCGCTTTCCCATGCCTTAAGTACTGGTTTATATGAAGTTACATGCGCACTTAGTTGAAGCAGACATTCAGGGAATTCTTTCTCATCTAATAAATCAGCATTTTCAATAATTATTTCCATGATTCTTGTATTTAAAGGCATAAACACTTCACTCATCCAAAGACGCCATGCAGCGGCTTCTTCCTCAGTAGGCTGGGACTCTTTATTCCAAAATGGCTTTCCAGGACGATATAAACTTCGAAAGGCTCTCCAGGCAACCGAAGAGACTTGACGAATAGCGAATAGAGGCCCATAAAATTCTCTCAATTGTCTGTTAACGCGATTAAGTTGTTCTTTATGACGAAGTAATCTTAAGTTATTCAGATAAGTTGCAATATATCCTGCGAATGCTAAGAAAACAGATGTAATTACAGTTGCTGCTATTCTCCAATCCATTTCAAATGTTCAATTTTAATGCGTTGTCAGTGTAATATATTAAGATTTATTCAGATAATACATTATGAGATTTCTCAAAAATATATAGAGAGTTTATGCGGCTATTATATAGCAATCCTAAATTATTTGTGAAAAGATACAGACGAGAGCAAGATACTCACCCTAAATTCATTTTTATGACTCACATAGGATTGCCATATCTGAATAGTAAGCAAGAAAAAAACATCAAAAATCCTTGCTTCTATCAATCTAAAAAAAATAGTATCTAAATACTAACAGACCAAACATTATTGATCAAAGTTCAATAAAAATCAATCTTCAAATTTTATATTTTGATGATTATTACTAAAAAATTTAAAATATATAAACTGACAAAATTCCTTTATCGGAAAAGCAAAAAAAGTCAAAGGATTAATCGTCACAATAATATTCCGAAAATCTCTCTTCGCCCCAGTCACAATCTGCTTGGCTACCCAATCTGCTGACATCACACCAATCGGATTCAAATTACTCTTAAAAGGCCCCAAAATTAACTTCCGCACAATACAGGGAGCATCCAAACGCTTCAAAGTAACCAAATCTCCCAAAGTTCTCTTACTCAATTCATAAAGAGGACTAAACGCAGGATTCACTTCCGCTTCTGAAGTATTAACCCAAACTTCCTTGGTCACAATATCTCTATTTGTCCGCACAGTCTTAAAGAATAAATCCATTAATCGCAAACTAGAAAAAGCATTGATCTCATAGGATTTTGCGATCGCGCTTTCACTTCTCTTCTGATGCACATTAATACCATGATTAAGAATTAAAATATCAATTTTCTCCAATTCCTTCACTAAAGCTTCTTCCTGATTAATTGACCAAGTCACAGTTTTTATCGGGACAAATTCACCATTAATATCTAAAATTATTTCCCGATTACTAGAAGTAAAGGCCGTTACCCTAGCTCCGGCTAAAGCTAATTCTTTTAATAATGCCTTGCCCAACCTTCCTGATGCACCAGTAACCGCAACTTTTTTGCCCCTCAGAGATAGTGCCGTACCCAGGAATTTATCGACTAAAGTAAACATGCCACAGAAATAAGCATCTTGATTATCGAAGTGATGTCGCCAATGATAGGGACGATTGACAAATAAACTAGAGGGAATTGCTTTAAACTCCCCTGGACGATGGGTAATATCGGTTAATTCATCAACACCGGGAACTCCCAAACCCCTCGCGATCGCGCCCAATAAAAACACCGTAGTATAAATCGACCCCGCACTAGCCAGCCAAGGCACCGGCAACTGATTAATATAACTAATTCCCACTGGCACAAAACTTAGCGATAACATCACCAAAGCTTCTGGAACGTCATGGTACCAATGAGCCTGCCGATAAATCTCTTCACTAACAGGTGTTAAATCACGACGAAACACCTTATGATGCCAAACATGTAGTCGATATAACGATGGCACCACATGGGACAAAGCATGATAGCAATCGCGTACCAACTCTACCCAGAGGATCGAGACTAGGGCAACCGCAAAAGTTAAATAAAAATTAGTCATACTTTAGATTACTTAATTAATAATGGAGTCAGATTTAAATTATCGAAAACTTGGCTTTTGCTCATTAGTTTACGCAAAAACAGCCCTGGTAAGCCATTGATAAGAAAAATCAATAGTCAAAAATCTCTAGATTACTTTAGAATTAGTTAATAAAGTTAACAATTAATCAACTGTAGTTCAATACTGTATATTAGACTGCTAACGATAGATAACTGTCAAAAACAAAACTAAATTATGTCAGAGAATTACTGGGAAAAGCAGCAAAAAGAAGAAGAATTAGACCCCATTAGTTCTTTTCTGTCGGAATGGGGAGATCCAGAAGACGAAGAGGATGAATTCAGAAGTGACTTTTTCCAGGGATTATCAGGACGTAGAAAGAAATCAGCTTTTATTTTAATGTTAATTTGGAGCTTTGTGATCCTGCTCCATCTATTATCTTGGGGTTACTGGCTAGTAATTTTCTTGACAGGATTAGTTGGTATCCATCTACTGAGGATTCTCACCAGAACACCAGCAATCTCCCCTCAACCGTTAACTGATGAGGAACTCCAATCTGCCCCCAATGTTTCCTTGTTAGTCTCGGCAAAAAATGAAGAAACTGTCATTGCCAATCTCATCGAAATATTAGGCAATCTCGATTATCCTCAAGATAAATATGAAATATGGGCAATTGATGATCGCAGCAACGATCGCACTCCCGAAATCCTAGATGAGTTGACACTACAATATCCCCAACTCAAAGTTATTCACCGTTCCACTGATGCCACAGGCGGAAAATCAGGAGCATTAAATCAAGTTTTACCCCAAACTAAGGGTGAGATTATTGGCGTCTTTGATGCTGATGCAGTAGTAGAAAAAGACTTTTTGCGTCGGGTGGTACCGATGTTCAAGGAAGAGAAAATTGGTGCGGTGCAAGTGAGAAAAGCGATCGCTAATCATAACGAAAACTTCTGGACAAAAGGACAAGCTGCGGAAATGGCTTTAGATAGCTATGTGCAACAACAGCGCATTGGTCTGCAAGGAGTTGGAGAATTGCGAGGCAATGGTCAATTTGTCAGTCGCGAAGCGTTAAAGAGTTGTGGCGGTTGGAACGAAGAAACTATTACCGATGATTTGGATCTTACTGTTCGACTGCATTTAGATGACTGGAAAGTTGGTTTTTTGTTAGATGCACCAGTAGAAGAAGAAGGAGTAACATCTGCGATCGCCCTTTGGCATCAACGCAACCGTTGGGCAGAAGGTGGTTACCAACGTTATTTAGATTATTGGCGTTATATTTTCAATAGTCCCATTGGTTTCGGCAAAAGGATTGATTTACTAGTCTTTGTGCTCTTGCAATATATTCTCCCTGCTGCATTGATTCCCGATTTTGTGATGATTTTAATGCGTCATCACCTACCAATTCTGGCACCTTTGAGCACTTTGCTATGTTGCTTTGGTTTCGTCTCAATGTTCCAAGGATTAGCTAGAGTTGAGGCTAAAAAAGCGCCCTTGAAGTTTTCTAATTGGTTTAAGATTACAAAGCAAACCATCAGAGGCACTATTTATATGCTGCATTGGCAAGTAGTGATGGCTAGTATTACTGTGCGGATGTCAGTTCGTCCCAAAAAATTAAAATGGGTTAAAACAGTTCATGAAGGTTCAGGAAACGAAAGTTACGAATTTTAGTTAATTAATTACTAGTTAATAAAATTTTAAAGTGGGAATTTGTATTAATAAAGATAAACTAGTAGTAATAGGTGCTGGTATCCTTTTAACTTTGGTAGGTTGCTCTTTAACAGAAAATTCTCCCTCTGTTTCCAGAGCGGAAGACACTTCATCTGCTATTCCTTGGAGATCACAGAAGAATGTTCCTCCTGCAATTGGTTATAAAATTACAACTATTACAGATGGTCTGGAAAATCCTTGGGGCATGGCATGGCTAAACGATGGTTCGATCTTGATTACCGAAAGACCAGGAAGATTGCGTATATTTCGTAATGGAAAGCTAGAATCTCAGGCGATCGCGGGGGTTCCCGAAGTTTTTGCGGTCGGTCAAGGAGGATTGTTAGATGTTGCGCTACATCCTGATTTTGCAGAAAATCGGTTGGTCTATTTTACCTATTCCCAAGGCAATAATAGGGCTAATCGAACTACAGTAGCTAGAGCCGTCTTTAATGGCACTGCTCTAGAGAATTGGGAAGAAATTTTTGCTGTTTCACCTACCAAACCATCAGGTCAACATTTTGGTTCTCGCATTACTTGGTTAGCAGATAATACGATGCTGGTCGCGATCGGTGATGGGGGAAATCCACCGATCCAATATAACGGAGAAAACATTCGTAATCAGGCTCAAAATCTTAATTCTCACCTAGGTTCAGTAGTTCGTCTGAATGATGATGGTTCAATTCCAACCGATAATCCTTTTGTGGGTGATGCTGATGCTAATGATGCGATTTGGAGTTATGGACATCGTAATATTCAAGGAATGACGCTTGATCCGATCAGCGATCGCATTTGGTCTACTGAACATGGTTCCAGAGGCGGTGATGAATTAAACTTAGTACAGGCAGGAAACAATTATGGTTGGCCTGAAGTTAGTTATAGCGATGAATATACTGGCGGTCGAGTATCCCAGATTAGTTCTCGCCCTGATGTCCCAGAACCCAAAGTCGTCTGGACTCCCTCGATCGCACCTTCGGGATTAGCTTTTTACTCTAGCGATCGCGTTGCACAATGGCAAGGCGATTTGTTTGCTGGAGGATTAGTTTCCCAAGATGTTCGATGGATCGATCTTGACGAGGAGGGAAAGGTTCTAGGAGAAAAGTCAATTAAAATCGGGCAGCGAGTGCGTGATGTTCGCCAAGGGCCAGATGGCAAACTCTATGTTTTAACTGACGCAAAAAATGGACAATTAATCAGTATTGAATCGCAGTAGCTAATTGCTAATTGCTAATTGCTAATCGATCTAAACTGCTAACTGATAACTGATGACTGATGACTGATTTCAGTGTTCAAAGATTTTTTCATAGCGCATAATATCAAGAGCTACAAACACGGGAATACAACCAAAGCATTTTTGTGCTAGTTCCCAACGGTTTTCGCGTTTTAACATTTCAGTTAACTTGGTCTGAGCATCGATTAAGTAGCGCACATCATTAGCAGCATAACTAAGTTGCTCTACAGAAAGACTATCAATATCTCCCCAATCAGAGCTTTGGGCCGTTTTATCTAATTCGGTTCCTGTTAATTCCAGAACTAGATTTTTTAGGCCATGACTAGAAGTATAGGTACGAGCTAATTTACTAGCGATTTTGGTACAAAAGATGGGAGTTGTCTCAACGCCAAAAGTATATCTAAACTGAGCTACATCAAAGCGAGCAAAATGAAATACTTTGGTGATATCTTTGTCTTCTAATATTCTTTGTAGATTGGGCGCAGAAGTTTGTCCTTGTTCAATTCGGATTGCCGATACATAACCTTGAGGATCGCATAATTGGACTAAACATAAGCGATCGCGTCCAATTACTAAACCCATCGTTTCTGTGTCGATCGCGATCGCGTCTGCGGCTAGATAACGCGCCATACTGGCATTATCTAGATCACCTTCGAAAATTTTAAAGTTATCCAAAATCATTTAGCTACTGTATATCGGTAAAAAAAGTTACAACTTTCTAGAACATCTATAGTAAATCAAAAAATATTGCTAAGGGTGAAACTTAAAAATCAATTGCAATTAGTAAAGTGAAGATTAACGCGATCGCCTATTCTCTATGTCGTTACTATCAACCAAGCCAAAAAATAATTCTCACTTCCTCTGGCTTTCCTAATTTAAGCAATTCTTCAATAAACCAATCTACACAACCAACAAACTCACGGTAACTCTCTACCCAAGAAACTTCCGTCCTACCTTCTCCATCAAACATATATCTCATCATTCGCGTAATTAAATATAAGAAAAGATACTTACGGACTTAAAAGCTGAATTCAGATAGCTCAGGTAGAGTTCTCCACCAAACCCGAATAAATA
>JBCCYD010000351.1:0-6685 GCA_039190385.1 Cyanobacteria bacterium P01_F01_bin.143
CACGAATATTGCATTGAGGATTACAGCTTGCTAGAAATAAAGAAGCAACCCCCATGAGAAACCAAGAATAAAAACATTTTTTTGTTAGTCTAAGCATTAATATCTACCGAACTTTCCCAAAAACATAGACGATTTATTCTCATCGAGCAATGCCTAATCATAATTATTATAAATTTTTTAATCGCCTGTTTATTGGGGTATTACTCTAAATAAAGTTTTCAAGTACACAGAATAATTTTGCTAAGATAATATCTGTACAGCAAAATGTACTTAATCTCTTATGGAATCAATTAACTATACAGAATTTAGAAGAAACTTAGCTAGTTATCTCGACAAAGTGGAAAATGATCGCGTCCCAATGATTATCACACGCTCTAATAATCGCCGTTCTGTGGTCATTAGTTACGATGACTATATGGAAAATGAAGCTACTTTGCATCTTATGTCTAGCAAAGAAAATATTAGAGTTATCGATGAAGCGATCGCTGAATTAGAAGCTGGAGGCGGAATAGAGATAGAAATTTGAAAATTAAGTTTTCAACTTCTGCTTTTAACGATTATCAACAATGGAAAAAAGATAATCAGCGAATATACAAAAGAATCAATCGTTTGCTAGAAGATATTAAGCAATCTCCATTCGAAGGAATTGGTAATCCTGAACCACTTAAATACAATTGGCAAGGATATTGGTCGCGCAGAATTACTCAAGAGCATCGCTTAGTTTATACTGTTAAAGATAAAACCATTTTTGTAGTTCAGTGTAAATTTCACTATTGAAACTGCGCTAAATTATTATTAACCTATTCAGTAGCAAAAATTTTGATTCTATGACTATCGAGCCACAAGAAAATATTGCAGAAGTATCCGATTCGCCTAATAGTCAAGATACTGAAATAGTGACAAGCCCTCCAGCCAAAAAATCTAAGTTGCCCTTAATCTTGGGGGCGATCGCGTTACTAATCGGTGGCACGGTAATCGCGCGATCGCTTTCTGGTTCCCAAGAAACAACCGAAGAAGTCACAGAAAATATTGAGCAAGCAAGACTAACTGTCAAAACCGTCCCAGCCAATTTAGAACCGATACAATCTTGGACCTATGGGGACGGAATCGTAAGTGCCATCACCAAAAAACATCTAACTTTTCAAGCAGAAGGCACCATTGATTACATCAAAAAAGTTGATGGGAGAGACCTCAAAGAAGGTGACAGAATCAGAAAAGGTGAATTACTTGCTCGGGTAGATAGTCGAAAATACGATGCCGATATCACCGTGGCAGAAGCGGGAAAAACCGAAGCTCAAAATCAAGTTCTTAATGCGATCGCAGATCTCAAAAAAGCAGAAGAATCTTTAACCCAAGCTCAAACAGATTTAGAAAAAGCCCAGACAGATCTTGATTTCGCGCGGGCAGATTTAAAAAGATATCAGGAATTAGCAGCCGAAGGCGCGATCGAACAACGACAAGTAGATGTCAAAGAGACAGAATATAAAAATGCTCAAGCTGTCGTCCGAGCAAATGAAGCAGGAGTTCGTTCCGCTCAAGCCCAGGTAGCAGCATCTCAAACCCAAGTAGAAACCGCAGAATCGGGAGTGAGTTCGGCTAATGCCAGATTAAGTCAAAGTAATGTTGATAGCGAAGATACAGAATTGGTTGCTCCTTTTAATGGTATTGTCTCCCGTCTGAATATCCGCGAAGGTGAATACTGGACTCCCCAAGTTGTTAATATAGCCGGAGATTATCAGGGTATTATCGAAAGATTGCCGATTATTGTGATCGATCCTAGTCGCTTTGAAGTTGAGGTGGAGTTACCCTCTTTTCAAGGAGCACAGATCAGACCAGGACAAAGAGCTTTGATTATTCTCGATCGCGATCGCTCCAAAGCCAATTCAGGAAATATTACCGGTCAAGATTTAATTGCACTTGCTAATGCCAAAGGAACGGTATTTTCTGTGAGCCCTTCAGTTTCTCCTGGAGAGCGCTCAATACGCGTCACAATCAGAATTAATGAAGGATTTGCTAATCTTCGTGATGGAGAACCAGTATCAGCTTGGATAGCGACTAGAGAAAAAACAAGCGCTACAGTGGCACCATTTAATGCTTTTGTCTTTCGCGATCGCCAACCCTATGTTTTTGTGGTTAATGAAGCAGAAGGCACGGTCGAGCAAAGAGCTATTCAACAAGGGATTGAAGGATTAGCCAAACGAGAAATTGTTGATGGCGTAGAACCAGGAGAAAAATTAGTAACCGAAGGCAAAAATCGCTTAGTAAACGGTGCTCCAGTAGAAATAATTCCCTAACCCAAATTAACCATTGTAGGGGCGAATGGCATTCGCCCTTAGCTCTAACCTTCATCCTCCGCTAACACAATGAGAAAATCATCAGGAGTGAAATTGAAAGATTGATCTAAACCTGGTAATAAACTAATGCCAAATTTTTGATTTTTAGTTGTCGTTGCAGTTTTGACGCCAATACATAATTCGTCGCGATCTTGAGCCGCTGAAACACAATCAGCGAAAGTCAATTTACTCAAATGCTCAGAAGAAAAATATAGCGATATGGGCTTAATATTCAGCTCACTACCCTCTGCCGAGAACAATTCGTCAAAGATTAACATTACATCTGTTTCTTGAGACACCTGAGCTAAAATTTTGGATACCAATTGATTAGAGAGTAGACAATCTTTTACCCCTGCTTTGACTATCAAATCGGTATCCTCTGATTTAATAATCTCAGCAATTAGGTCGGTATGCACTTCCTTACCAGTTTGAGCTGTATAATCTTGGAATATTTGCCGAATTTCGAGTAAGGTTGTCAAGGTATTAGCATCAATTTCTTCAGCGTTGCTTCCTCTGCTGGCTAATATCGAAATACTATTAAACTCCCAGGGATTAAGGACTTTGATCTCTGCTGCCAAATCAAGATCAGTTTCTAGCAGATGCATCTTAATCTGGGGATTTGCTTCAGCAATCTGTTGAAATTTTTGCTTTTGCTTATTACTTAAACTCCTGACTAACAAAGTGATTTGAGAGCCTGGTAAAAGATAATTAGGATATTCTTTCAGCGCGATCGCAGTTTTCTTATTCCAGCCAATGAGCAAATGTTTTTCAGTAGTTCTCTCTTGCCGTTTTCTCTGGCCAAGAGAAATTTTCTGGGGTTTAGCAACAGGTTGTGACTCAAATTTAATGGCTGAATAATCTTGTGCCAAAACAATAATTTCATCATCCGCAGCTAACTTGTAATCTTTTTGCGGATTTAGCCGTAAACTTCCATTCCCAAACCGCAATCCTAACGGCATACTCTGGGGAAAATGAAAGGGCAATTCCCCAAAAGTTAGATCACACCAACCGCTCTCAGGTCGATAGAAATAGAATTCATTGCCTGCAAAACCCACTAAATCTAAATATACTGATGCGAGACCAATATGCCTAGAAGTCTGAACTAAAATACGGGCTAAGATATCAGCTTCATCAATAATTGTGACTACATTAGGAGCTATGTTTTGCGCTATTACACTGTATTTTTTTGAATGCAGTTCTCCTATGATAGGTGGTAATTCTAATTCTTCATTAGCAGCTACGATCGCCAAAATTGACTTGACTACTCGGGCATCGGATAAGGCTTTAAACTCTTCTGAATCTGAATTATTGGCATCATTTAAAATAACAACTGACTTGGCAAATTTTACTCCGACTTTATTTAGATTATTGATATTGGTTACTGAGCCATTGCGAGTAATCAGTTTGGTGGTTTTCTTATCGTCTATATTATTGCGAAGAAAATCGTCCATCGTTTCTTTTTCTTCTTCGGATAAGATCACTGATGCGGCGTAGCTTTGTGATTTATTGCCAATAATTAATTCTTTAATCAGGTCGAGAATTCGATCATTAAAGCCCAAAATCAAGGTGTGATCTTCTTCGATAACTAGGCTTTTTCCTTTACGCAGTAAATAAATTTTGTTCTCAAACTGCTGAGTGATAAAAGCGACTAAACTCGAAAACAAGACTAAACCCACAAAAATTGTGATTATGCCCACTATCTTGGTGCCAAAATTGCCTTTGCCGCCTGTCCCGCCTAAGCCTGTCAGTTGCACAAAGACTTCCCATAATAAATCTGAGGAATTTTCTACATAGGAATTGGGGAAAAGTGATTCTACAATGTAGCGGAAAATCGACATCGAGATAAAAGCGGCAAAGAATCCTGAGAGTAGAGCCAGAAAAACTGAAAATCCTCCGCGAGACATGAAATAGTCGAATTTATACTGTAAGCGCTTTTGCCAGGAAAATTGGGGTTGCATTCTTTTGGTAGATTACGATAACTAACATTCAGGTCAATATCTTAATCCCCATATTTAGCAAAAAATCAACTCGACAAATAATATTAACAAGTATTTAAGTTATTGTTTTAAACCCTGTTTACAAAATTGATCAAGTTTCAAATATAGTGCATATTAATTCTTAACATACTACATGTTAAAAATACCTTAAGATTAGGGGGAATCACGGATGTATCTTTTTGCATGTTGCATTAGTTGTGCTAAAAAGTTACTAAGTTTCCGTGTTTAATAGCTATCTGTTTCGAGAAACACTTAAGAGAGATGCGACAATGAGAAGATTCTATCTTCCTAGTTATTGGTTTTTAATTACAGGTCTAACTTTGGTTCCTGCGATCGCGGCTATGGCTCAAAGACCGCACAAAGATAGTTTAATTTTAGCTGTTGATTCTAGTCAAACTTCGGCTGTGGTCACAGGAAGTACTGGGGGCGGATATTCCCTCGCAGCGATGACTAATCGGGATCGCAATGGTAATCCCTGTATGGGTTATGGTGATCCTGAGCCAGATCATGTGATGATCTTAGAAAATGAATTTTCCCAACTTAGTTTAAAGGTTAATAGTCGAGGGAGTGATACCACTCTGATTATCAAAGGCCCTGGAAAAAATAATATTCGTTGTGGTTTTGGCAAAAATAATCATCGAGATGCGTTGGTTAAAGATTCTCAATGGGCACCAGGAAAATACGAAATTTGGGTCGGTTCGGTTTCCCCCAACCAGCGATCGGGCTATCGTCTTTCGATCCAACAATAGACATTACAGAAATTACTAATTTAGTTATTGATCGAAAATAGCGATAGGACGATAGAATGAAATGGCCAGACGCTAACTCAATCAGAAATTTAATCAGTGCTATCTTCCTTTGTTGCCGACTTTCGTATCATTTTTGAGCGTGACCCTGCCGCGCGCAATTGGCTAGAAGTTTTATTATGCTATCCAGGATTACAAGCTTTGCTGTTGCATCGCATTGCTCATTGGCTATTCCTAATGAGAATTCCTTTGATTCCTCGGTTATTGTCCCATTTCAATCGTTTCATTACAGGTATTGAAATTCATCCAGGAGCGCAAATTGGCCAGGGTGTATTCATTGATCATGGTATGGGAGTGGTAATTGGTGAGACGGCGGTCATTGGCGATCGCTCTTTAATTTATCAGGGAGTAACTTTAGGCGGTACAGGCAAAGAAACAGGAAAACGTCATCCTACTTTAGGAGAGAATGTCGTTGTTGGTACAGGAGCCAAGGTTTTAGGGAATATCCAAATTGGTGATAATGTTCGGATTGGAGCAGGTTCCGTTGTTCTTAGAGGGGTACCTTCAGATTGCACAGTAGTCGGAATTCCTGGAAGAGTGGTTCATCGTTCTGGAGTAAAGATTAATCCTTTGGAGCATGGTAATTTACCTGATTCAGAAGCAACAGTTATTAGAGCTTTGATAGATCGCATTGAATCTTTAGAGCGAGAAGTTCAGCAACTGAGATCTTCCCATTCAAGGCATAATTCTTTAGTTGCTTCGGTCTTGTCTGAATCAAATCATATTGAATCGGGAGAGTTGTGTAAGTTGAAAAATAAAGAAATCATCGAGTTTCTTGAGGGATAAATATTAAGTAATAAGTAATAAGTAATAAGTAATGAGTAAGAGATAATTAAACGATGAAAAGACTTCTCGTTACAGGTGCTAGTGGTTTTTTGGGTTGGAACTTGTGCCAAGAAGCTTTAGGTCAATGGGAAGTTTATGGAACTTATTATCATCATGTTGTGGAAATTCCTGGCGTTACTTCGTTAAAAGTAGATCTGAGGGAATATAAGCAAGTCAAGGAATTATTTAGGGCTATTAAACCTGATGCAGTGATTCATTGTGCGGCGGCTTCTAAGCCCAACTATTGTCAACAAAATCCTCAAGAATCCTATGCCATTAATGTTACAGCGTCAGTAAATATTGCTAGCTTATGTGGGGAATATCAAATACCTTGTGCCTTTACCTCTACAGATTTGGTATTTGATGGCAAAAGTTCCTTTTATCAAGAGAGCGATCGCGTTTGTCCCATTTGTATTTATGGAGAACAAAAAGTAGCAGCAGAACAGGAAATGCTATCGGTTTATCCTGGAATAGCGATCTGTAGAATGCCTTTGATGTTTGGGTTGCCTTCTCCTGTTGCTAATAGTTTTATTCAGGGATTTATTAATAGTTTGAAGACTGGTCAGGAGTTGAATCTATTTGTTGATGAATTTCGCACTCCTGCTATAGCCCTTCTCAAAATGGTGAGATACAGTAACAGGAATGGGCAAACCAATTACGAATATCTTTCAAAGATACTTGGGAATAAGCTTTCGAGATCGCTAAAGCTAAATCCTTATATGTC
>JBCCYD010000352.1:0-6677 GCA_039190385.1 Cyanobacteria bacterium P01_F01_bin.143
GCTAAGTGTCGATATCAATGTCACCGAAAGATTGCCCGGTATTGCCTATACTAGTGATGATACCCAGCTTTATCTCTACAATGAAGCAGGCGATGTTCTGGCTTTCTCCGACGACAAGACTACTGATTTTTCCTCAAGATTACTCAATTATTTAGTTCCTGAAAGTGGCACCTACTATGTAGCTGTTACTACTACGGGCAATGATCCAATTTTAGAGTTAGGGCAAGTTAACCAATTACTTGGTTTTGAAGAAACTGGCTTGGCAAATGTAGCCTATGACATTACTGCTAGTTTTACAGACGTGCCAGATACTGCACGCCTGTTTGATATCGCTTTAGAAGCTGATCCGGGCAATCCGATAGGGGAAGTTCTGATCAATGGAGATGAAGTTTTATTCATAGATCTCAATGGTAGCAGAAATACCGATTTGAGCGGCCCCTTGACCATTGAAGTTAATGCAGAAGAAGTTAATTCCCCAGGAAATACCCTAGACAATACCATAGTCTTTGAAGATACTCTAAGCTTTGGCCTTGACTTTTTCAACTTCATTCTCGACTTTGACGAGCCATTTGCTTCTACTGAGTTAGATGATATTATTGACAACATAGAAACATTAGGTATTACAGCCATTGTCCCTCCTGATCAGCTTGTCCAGCGTGTTGTCTTTACCGAACAAGAAATTGAGATAGATTTAGATTCATTAGATACGGAGTTTGTTCGGTTCCAAAATTCTAGTATTCCTGGGACTTATGTCTATGCCACAGGAGAAGAGGCAGATAGTATTCGCTCTAATCAGCCTGGTTTTGTAGAAGAGGGTGTAGCTTTCAGTGCGGCGATCGAAGCTGATGATGATTTGATTGCTTTGAATAGATTAGAAAGTAATCAATTACCAGGCACTTTCTTGTATGTGGGAGAAGAAGAGCTAGCTAGTATTAATGCTGATCCTAATTTCTCTAATGCCTTTACCGATCAAGGTGTTGCTTTCTATGTTTATGGGGCAGGTGCTGGTGAGGAAACTCCTTTCTCCAGGTTCCAAAATTCTGATGTTCCAGGAACTTATCTCTATGCCACAGGAGAAGAGGCTGATAGTATTCGGGCTAACTTCCCTGGATTTATTGATGAAGGAATAGCTTTTGAAGTTGCAATCTAATTGAAATTTCTGTATGAGCGCGATCGCATTAATCTAATAGAGGTGCGATCGCGATATAGAGCAACTCGTATGGGAAACATTTCAGCATTTGTTTTGAGATTCATTTTGTAAGATTTAGAGAAAACGCGATCGCATTTCAATTACCTCAATCGCGTTTTTCTTGAATTTATGATCTCTTTCTACTTTTTTCGCTCTCCAAATAGCCATCCTCAAGATGGATAACGCGATCGGCAATATCAAGAATACGATTATCATGAGTCACTAAAACAATCGCGCAACCTTGTTGTTTCGCCAATTTCTGCATAATCTCCACCATATCTCGACCCGTTTTCTTATCCAAAGAAGCCGTCGGCTCATCTGCCAAAACGATCTTCGGTTGAGTTACCAAAGCACGTGCGATCGCAACTCTTTGTTTCTGTCCCCCAGATAAATTCTTGGGAAGTTGCTCAAGATGTTCTTCTAGGCCAACATCGATTAAAATCCCTTTAGCCCGTCGATAAATTTCTCGCTTAGATAAAATTTTATTTAATTTCAATGATACTTGAACATTTTGGATAGCATTTAAAAAAGGCACCAAATTATGATCCTGAAAAATGTAACCAAGTTGACGGCGTATTTGTAATAATTCGCTATTCTTAGTTCGATAAAGCTCTTTTCCCAAAACTTTGAGACTACCATCTTGAACAGAACGTAAACCCGCAATTAAAGTTAGTAAAGTTGTTTTACCCGAACCAGAAGGACCAGAAAGAATAATGATTTCTCCTGATTTTATAGTTAAATTAATATCAAACAAAATTTGCTTGCGTAATTCTCCTTTGCCAAAACAATAGTTAAGATTCTGAATATCAACAACATTATTATGTGTTTGCCTAATTTCATGGTTTAACATTATTAACCGACGCTCTACCTAATAGAACCGAGAATTGCTATATGCGGGATTTCAAAATGAATTTGCATAATTTGAATGACATTTTACGCTACAGAGCTGAAAACGAACCAGAAAAAATTGCTTTCACATTCCTCGAAGATGGAGAAAGAGAAAAAGATTGCTTAACCTATAAAGATTTGGATCGACAAGCAAGAGCGATCGCAGGTCTACTTCAAAGTAAAGTAATACCAGGAGAACGAGCTTTACTACTATATCCGACTGGACTAGATTTTATCAGTGCATTTTTTGGTTGTCTTTATGCTGGAGTAGTTGCGGTTCCCGCCTATCCACCAAGCCGCAAACAGCGTCGAAATCGACTTCAAACAATTGCCTCAGATGCTGAACCCAAAATTATTTTAACTACTACTGCGGTTAGAGAAACTGTCGAACAATGTTTTGCTAATACATCAGAATATGAGCAAATTAAAATCATTATTACTGATGAAATTGAGAATTATTGGGCAGAAAAATGTCAAAAAATAGATTTTGATAGCGATTCCTTAGCTTTCCTACAATATACTTCTGGTTCCACTTCTAAGCCTAAAGGAGTAATGGTAAGTCATGGGAATCTAATGTACAACGAGGAAATGATTAAAACTGCCTTTGGTCATAGCGCATCAACGGTTTTTGTTGGTTGGTTGCCATTGTTTCATGACATGGGACTAATTGGTAATGTATTGCAACCTTTGTATCTAGGAATTCCATGTTACTTAATGTCGCCTGTGGCGTTTCTTCAGCAACCATTGCGTTGGTTAAAAGCAATTTCTCGCTATCAAGCAACTACTAGTGGCGGCCCCAATTTTGCATATAAACTTTGTTTGGACAAGATTTCTCCTGAAACACTAGAAGGTTTAGATTTGAGCAGTTGGCGAGTAGCTTTTAATGGTGCTGAGCCAATTCAAGCCGCAATTCAAGAGCAATTCACCAATACTTTTGCGCCCTATGGTTTCGCCAAAGAAGCATTTTATCCTTGCTATGGACTAGCCGAAACAACCTTATTCGTCTCTGGTGGATTATCTACAAGTCCAGCTGTAGTTGAGCAATTTCAAGATACGGCATTACAAGAAAATCGAGTAAAAATAGCGAATAATTCTTCTGAGACAATACGCAGCTTGGTAAGTTGTGGTAGAAGCTGGTTAGAGCAAGATATCGCGATCGCAGATCCCGAATCTTTAACTGTTTGTCCTCCAGAAAAAATAGGAGAAATTTGGGTATCAGGCAAAAATGTCGCTCAGGGTTATTGGAATAAAAGTGAGACAACAAAATCAACTTTTTTTGCTACTTTAGATAATTATGAAAATAGACATTTTTTGCGTACTGGAGATCTGGGATTTTTACATGATGGGGAGTTATTTGTTACGGGAAGATTAAAAGATGTGATTATTATCCGAGGACGTAATCATTATCCCCAAGACATTGAACTTACGGTAGAAAAAAGTCATCCTGCTATTAGAACAAATTGTTGTGCCGCATTTTCTCTTGATATTGACGGGGAAGAAAGATTGGTTATTGTAGCTGAAGTTGAACGTAATTATTTACGAGATTATCTCCGTTCTACTGATACTGATGCTGGAAGTTTTGATAAGGTCATTAAAGCTATACGTCAAGCAGTTTCCGAATATCATGAATTGCAAGTTTATTCAATTTCACTGTTAAAAACTGCCACAATTCCCAAGACTTCTAGCGGGAAAATCCAGCGTCATGTTTGCAAAAGTGACTTCTTAGCAAAAAGTTTATCTGTAGTGCATAATTGGACAGAAATGCCGGAAGTTGTACCTGAGCAACTAATATTAAAAGAAGATCATGCTATAACCGAAAAACCCCAAGATGAAGATGCGATCGCAGCTTGGTTAATTAAAAATCTTGCCCGACATCTGCGGATAGATCCCGATGAGATAGATCCAGAAGAGCCCATTGCACAATATGGATTAGATTCATCTGTGGCTGTTACTTTAACGGATGAGTTGGCAAATTGGTTAGGTCACGATTTTGACCCCACTCTTTTCTGGGAGTACCCTACGGTAGCGGAACTTGTGGAATATTTAGCACAGTTGGAATTAACAAAATGATTGCAAATAAAGTTAAAAATAAAGTTAAATTCAATCCTTTTTCGGCAGAGTTCCGAGCCAATCCCTATCCCACATACGATCGCCTTAGAGTAGAAGATCCGATTCACTGGAGTTTTCTGAAAGCTTGGGTTGTTACGCGGCATCGAGATGTCAAACAAATTCTGAGCGATCGCCGTTTTATCGCTGATGATTTACCAGAACGGCTCAACCAGAAAAAACTTTATCTTCAAGATGGTGAGGACTTTAATTTACTGAAGCAAACTATTAGTAAATGGTTGTTTTTTGTCGAGCCACCTCTCCATAATAGATTACGGGAAATAATGACTAAAGCATTCTCGGTTAGTACTATTGAGAAAATGCGTCCCCGAGTTACCGAAATTGTTGATGAATTAATTAACGATGCACGAGAAGTAGGAGAGATGGATATTATCGCTGGGATGGCAGCACCATTACCAGCATTAGTAACAGCCAAAATGTTAGGAATTCCTGACCAAGACCGTCTTTTAATTACTCAATGGGCTTACGATCTATTTCGGGTATTTGATCAACCCTTATCCCTGCAAGATTATGCTGATCTTAATCTGGTTGCAGGAGAGTGTAGAGAATATTTTTTAGAGCTAATCAATCATCGGAAAAATAATCTTCAATCAGATTTATTAAGTAATTTAATTATTGCTAGTGAAGAAACAGGAAAGCTAGATCTAGATGAAGTTTTAGGTTTATGTGCAATGCTATTTAGTGTGGGGCAAGAAACTACTGAAAATTTGATTGGCAATGGTATGTTAGCTCTTTTACAGCATCCCGAACAAATGGCAAAATTGCAGCAAGATCCCACATTAATTAAAAATGCCGTAGAAGAATTATTACGTTATGACAGTCCAGTACAAATAGTTGCTAGAGATGCGACAGAAGATATTGAAATTGATGGGAACTTAATTCACGCAGGAGAAAGTGTTGTTCTATGTTTAGGTGCAGCTAATAGAGATCCTGAGCAATTTCGAGATCCTGATATTTTGGATATTACTAGAAAGATAAATCGTAACCTGCCTTTTGGGGGTGGTATTCACTATTGCTTAGGTTCTGCCTTAGCTCGTTTAGAAGGACAAATTGCAATTAACGCGATCGTGCAACAATTACCTGAGTTGACTTTGGCGACGAATTCATTAACTAGACGTAAGAATATTGTTTTACGTGGTCTACAATCGTTACCTGTTACATTTAACGTTGCTTCGCTCCTGAAGGCAGAAGTTTAAGCTTTGCATTTTTGTTCGCAGCCTTTGCTAATTGTCCTTTTGATAGAGCAATAACTTGAAAATTAATGTTTATTTAGTGGTATAAGTTTTACTGCTGAGAATTACGATTCACAGCAGTTAGAGAGTTGCTTTTGTCTTATATTAAGATAAATTAAAACTATTGAGATTTGAGATGGAGAAATTTACATCAATGTTATCTGACTTCTCACAACTCGAACAAGTTACTAAATATCAAGATAAATGGCGATCGCTTTATTTACAGTGCAATTCTTGCGATCAAGAAAAAGTAGAAAATGCTGTTAAAGTTCTTTATACGGCAATGGGATTATCCCAGCCCAAAATAGAATTTTGGAGCAGTCCTTCAATTGCCAGTAAACACTTTAATTTAGATGATTGGGGCGATCAATTAATTAGAATCGATGAGCCAATAGAAATAGCTTTAAAGCAGGAATTAAATAGTAAATTATGGCAAAAATTACATTCTAAAATTTACGAGCCATTACATCAACAAATATGGACAGAGATAGGTATAGTAATCTACGAATTACTTCGGGAAACTTATACTCTGTGGCATGACTTAAATAAACCTATAGAGAACAAAGAGTCATACTTTAATCCAGTGATGGACTTTACCACAACTGATTATTTAATCGCTCGCGGTTGTCTATTTGATTATGCTTATGAAGTATTGAACTATCAAAAAATAGAACAAATTTGGCAAAGTTATCGTTACTTAGCTATTAATTGTGGTTGGTTATTAACTTATCAACATATTTGTCTTATTTGCGATCGCCCCAATCAACTTAGAGTAAATAAAGAAATGAAATTGCACAATCTAGTAAAACCAGCAATTTTATTGAATGACGGCGTTAGTGTCTATGCCTATAAAGGAGAAATTTTACCGGCAAAATATGGCGATATCAATCCTTCTGCTTGGCAAATCAACTGGATATTAGAGGAAAGAAATCCTTACATTAGAAGAATTTTGGTAGAAGGTATTAGCTATAAGCGTATCTGTCGCCGAAAACCTTGTAAAGAGTTAGACAAATTAGGAGATTCTACTCTTTTAGAGATAGATTTATACGATGACGATAGACCCGCACGTTTGCTAAAAATAAAATACGTTGATATAGATAAAATTGATATTATCAGAGTTCCACCTCATATTGATTCTGTGAAAGAAGCTATAATATGGGTTAATTGGGGACATAATATTAAACGCAAAGAATTTTATAGCCTGGACAATCTACGAAGTTATTTTTAAGTTGAATTTGTTA
>JBCCYD010000353.1:0-6677 GCA_039190385.1 Cyanobacteria bacterium P01_F01_bin.143
TGTTGACTTGATTAATGGTCGCAAGGGAGACGATTCGATTATTGGTTCAACGGGAGATGATTCGATTATTGGTGAATCTGGAAACGATACTCTTCACGGTGGTGTTGGTAATGATTCTTTAATTGGCGGCAATGATAATGATTTACTCTCTGGAGGGATTGGCAACGATTCTCTGACAGGAGGACGCGGAAATGATAGTTTTGTCTTCAATAGTCCTGATGAAGGAGTTGATATTATCACTGACTTCTCGGTTAAGGATGATATTTTAGTCTTCTCGGCTGCTGGTTTTGGTGGTGATTTAGCAGCAGGCGAAGTCGGTAGTGATATGTTTGTGCTTGGCACTGCAGCGACTAGTTCTGAGCATCGCTTTATCTATAGTAGTGATAATGGTGATTTGTTCTTTGATAGTGATGGGACTGGAGATAATGAACAGGTTAAAATTGCTCAATTAGATTCTGGCTTAAATTTGGGTAATGATAATTTTCTCAATGTATAGAGCCAATATAAAAGGTAATCTCACAATGTTACATAATGTAGAAGAATTAATAATAGATCGTTATAAAATTATTGATTTTTTAGGGCAAGGTATGAGTGGAGAAACTTATAAAGCTCTAGACCTTCAAAGCAATGATTACGTAGCATTGAAAGTGTTGTCATTACAACAGATGAGTAACTGGAAGGTAATGGAATTATTTGAAAGAGAAGCTAAAATTCTTGCTCAAATAAAACATCATGCAATTCCTACTCATCTTAATTATTTCCAGATGGATTTTCCTCAAGAAAAACGCTGGTATCTAATTCAAAAATTAGTCTTAGGGCAATCTTTAACTACTCTAGTAGAAAATAACTGGAAAGCAACTGAAGACGAAATAGTAGATATTGCATCACAAGTATTAGAGATCCTAATTTATCTCCATTCTCTTAATCCACCAGTGATTCATCGGGATATAAAACCACAAAATATTATTAGACAATCTGATGGCAAGATTTATTTAGTCGATTTTGGGGCCGTAACTGATATCTATCCCCAAACATTAATTGGTAGTAGTACGGTAGTTGGAACTTATGGTTATATGGCTCCTGAACAATTTCGAGGTAAAAGCGTTCCCACAACGGATTTATATGGTTTGGGAGCAACCTTACTCTATTTATTAACCTATTCTTCCCCTGCTGATTTACCACAGAAGAAACTAAAAATAGATTTTCGTTCTTCAGTTAATGTTTCCACGCATCTAGCTGACTGGTTAGAAGTAATGGTAGAACCTATAATTGAAGAAAGATTTGAGTCAGCTTCTCAAGCTTTAGCAGTATTGAAGGGAGAGGAAAAGATCCATAATTGGCGAAATCATACTCTTCGTAAACCAGCTCACAGTAAAATAGAACTAACTAAAACTAGAAATAAAATTAATATAAATATTCCTCATCGTAAGGGAGATACTAGAAATTTCAATCATTTCTTGCTTTTTTTATCTCCTTTAATTTTAGTAGCCTTTATCTTGTTTTCTCCTTCAAATAGCCCTAATGAATTATTAACTTTGATTGAGCGTATAATTCTGACAATTCCGTTGGGAATTATTACACTTTATTTTTTCTTTAATTATTTATTTTCTGTTTTAGGTTACACCCAGCTAGAGATTAATTACCAGAACTTTTGTTTACAATATTGTTTATTTTTTTATAAACGCAAGATTCACGGTAATACTGAAGATATTTCAGAAGTAAAACTCGCCTATGATGTTTTAGCTGGGGGGATGGATAATTCCTTTTGGGCTTCTATTGTCGAAAAATGTTTAATTGTTGAAGGAACAAAAGTTCACCAATTTGGTAGGTATATAACTAGAATAGAAAAAGAATGGTTAACAAAAGAGATTGCAGCTTTTCTTGATCAATAATTACATTCTCTCTAAAACAGGAATTCCTAATAAAGATAATCCCAATTTCAAAGTTCTAGCGGTTAAATCTGCCAAAATTAAACGAGAAGTTCTTTGAGGTTCGTCGGCATTCAAAATCGCACAGCGATCATAAAATTGATTGAATTTTTGACTAAGTTCAAACAGATATTGACAAAGACGATTGGGTAATAAATCTTGTTCGACTTCTTGAATCACTTCTGATAGTTGCAAAATATGTTTCGCTAGGATTAATTCTGCTTCTTCACTCAAGACTATTTCTGCTGATTGTAACTTTGTAAAATCAATATTTCCTTTACGACTAATTCCTTGAGGTCGCACATAGGCATAAAGCAAATATGGTGCGGTATTGCCTTTGAGAGCGAGCATTTTTTCAAAGCTAAACTTATAATCAGTCGTTCTATTTTGACTAAGATCGGCATATTTGACAGCACTAATACCGACAACTTTAGCTACGTTATCAACAAATTCCGAACTTTCCGATCGCTCTTCTTCCGCTAATCTAGTTTCAATATCTTTTCTTGCTTGCACAATCGCTTCATCTAACAAGACTCTAAGTTTAATTGTTTCACCCGAACGAGTTTTTAATCTTTTGCCATCTTCTCCTAAGACCAAGCCAAAGGGAACATGAATTGCTTCGACATTCTCTGGTAAGAGTCCTGCTTTCCTGGCAACTTGAAAAACTCCAGCGAAATGATTACCTTGTCCTGAATCTGTGACATAAATAATTTTGGCAGCTTGATCTTCTGCAACTCGATAATTAATTGCTGCTAAATCTGTAGTTGCGTAATTAAAACCACCATCAGTTTTTTGGACAATTAATGGCAAAGGATCGCCATCTTTATTCGTAAATCCTTCGAGGAAAACACATTTGGCTCCCGCATCTTCTTCGAGTAATTTTTGTTCTTCTAGTTTGGTAATAACATCTGGTAAAAAGGGGTTGTAAAAAGATTCGCCTCTTTCGGCTAAGTTAATATCTAATAAATCGTAAATTACCTGAAATTCCCGACGGGATTGCTCGCAAAGTAATTCCCAAGCATGACGGCTATCTTCGGCTCCTGCTTGTAATTTTACAACTTCATTTCTGGCGGTTTCTTTAAATTCGGCATCTTCATCGAAACGGATTTTCGCTTTTTTATACAGAGATACTAAATCACCAATATCTAAAGCATCGGCGGTTGTTAATGCTTCGGGATAAGCTTCTCGTAAATAGGCAATCAACATACCAAATTGGGTTCCCCAGTCACCGACATGGTTGAGGCGCAGAACATCATAACCACGAAATTCGAGAATACGGGCAATACAATCACCAATAATCGTCGATCGCAGATGTCCTACATGCATTTCTTTGGCAATATTAGGACTGGAAAAATCGACGACTATTTTGCTTGCTGGTTGGACTTTTTCGATTCCTAAGTCCTTATCGCCTTGGATTTCTGTGAGTAAATTTGCTAGATAGATTGGTTTAAGGGTGAAGTTAATGAAACCAGGGCCAGCTATTTCGGGTGTTTCCCAAGTATCATTAGCGGGAATATTATTTATGATTTTTTCTGCGATCGCCCTGGGAGATTGTTTTAATTTTTTCGGTAGGGATAAAGCGACATTGGATTGATAATCACCAAATTTTGGGTTATTGGTTGCGGCAATTAAAGGATCTGTATCGGTTAATTCATCCCCAAAAGCAGCGACTAAAGCATCTTTAACTGCAATTTCAAATAATTCTCGTAGAGATTTCATAATGGTAAATTTTATAGAAACTTATTTTAATAATTAGAGTCTGAGATTTAGACATAGACTCTTAATTTATCATCAATTATGACCTATCGTTGTAAAAGTCACTCGGAATTACAACCATTGCTACTCCAGATCAGATGAAATGCTTAAGTTTCGGGTAATAAAATATTAAAAGCTTTTTTAACTGAAAACTAATATTTGCATAACCATTTTTCGGTAAGATTGGATGACAGTACTATTGAATTTTTAGTATTCGCGAAGAAAAAAGTGTTTATCTACGAAAAAATTTATTATCTCTATGGTTTCTAATCAAATGACTGCCGGTCAAACTGAAATAGTTATTCAGTCAGAAAATGTCAATGTTTACTATGGTGATTTTTTGGCATTGAAAGGTATTTATTTAGATATTATTAAAAATCAAGTTACCGCCTTTATTGGGCCTTCTGGTTGTGGGAAAAGCACCTTGTTACGTTGCTACAATCGCCTCAATGATTTGATTCCTATTTTTCGTTTGGAAGGTTTGATTACCTATCGAGATTGTAATTTATATGCCAAAGATATCGATCCTGTTCAGGTAAGACGCAAAATTGGCATGGTATTTCAGAGACCAAATCCTTTCCCCAAATCTATTTATGAAAATATTGCTTTTGGTGCTCGCATCAATGGCTTCAAAGGTGATATGGATGAGTTGGTAGAAAATTCTTTGCGCAAGGCGGCAATTTGGGATGAGGTGAAAGATAAACTAAAACAAAGTGGCTTGGCTCTTTCTGGGGGACAACAACAACGACTTTGTATTGCTCGAACGATCGCGCTTCAACCTGATGTGGTGCTAATGGATGAACCTTGCTCAGCTCTTGATCCGATTTCTACTCTCAAAGTTGAAGAATTAATTCATGAGTTGAAAAAGCAATATACGATCGTGATTGTGACTCATAATATGCAGCAAGCTTCACGAGTTGCTGATCAGACAGCTTTTTTCAATGTGAAGATGACAGAGGGTGGTAATCGTCAGGGTTATCTAGCCGAATGCGATCGCACTGAGGTTATTTTCCAAAATCCCAAGGAAGAAGCGACTATGGAATATGTCAGTGGACGTTTTGGCTAAGATCATTGACCATTAAACATTGACCATTGACCATTGAAAATTAACAAGTCTTGTTCCCGAAAATTATTTGCACTGATAACTGAATATCTCCTCAAAAAAAAGATAAATGTTTAATGATTAATGTTCAATGATTAATGCAGAGGGAGCATGGGAGCAAATGGATAAAAAAATAGAGACGTTTATAAAAACACCTCTATCTTTGTTTAAAATTTTCTGCCTTCTGCCTTCTGCCTTCACAAGAATTAGAACTTGAAGGTGGTTCTAATTACCCCAACATAAGCAGTATCGTTATTATCATCGTGATCTGGATTAGTTACAACATAAACACCAGGAGTCACAATGATATTTTTGTTGACGGGATATTTGTAAAATAGCTCAATGATATAGGAAGTATCAGGATCTTCAGCTACGCCGTCACCATCGGTTAATTTGGGGGGTAAACCTCCAGCCAAAGCCAGAACACTACCTTCTTTAATCATATCGAGAAGAGCAATGTTAGCACTCCAAGTCCAGATATCGGCAGTACTATCTCCGCCTTGCTCTGAGGCATCAGCGTAAGCTCCCGTAGCCGCGATCGCAATTTTCTCTCCTAATTGGAAATTAGCCCCGATCCCAAAGCGATTAGTGGAAGTATCAACTCGTCCAAAAGGTCGTTTGGCATTGCCACTTACTGTACTACCGGAAACATTAACATCATCTCCAGTCTCAAAACTCCGAACATAGGCAAAGTTAATATCAAAATCCTCTGTAATAGAAGCTACTAACTGAGCAGCTGCACTATAAGAGCCATTAAACAAACCTTCTCCCTGAGCAGGATTAGCACCATCGCCACGATTAGCACCATCGAGACTAGTAGCCAAATAAGAAGTATTAAATGTAAACCTATCGCTGAGTTTAACATTCGCACCCACACCAGTTCCCTGGACAGGACGGAAGATTAGAGGATTCCGAATATGGAATCGCGATAATGCTCCAGTGCCAGTCACTTTGAGATAGGGATTGCCTACCTTGAGAATGTTATGAGTTCCAATAGAATTACCTGCTAACCAGATTCTTAATTTTTTGCCGACAGGAAAACGATAGTATAAATCGTCGATCGCGATATTGTTAGAATTCCCCCCTTGATCAAAACCGAGACGAGTAGAGTCGGTGCCTGTGATACCAGCTTTGAATCCCTGAGTATTCCCTGCTTGGAAACGAGTTCGTAAAAGATCTTTTCCGGTGAAACTAGAGTTAAAGTTTAGACGAACGCGATCGCTGAAGGTCACTTGCGAATCAATATCGTCACCGAAAGTATTTCCCAAGGTGAAGATCACTTCCCCTTTGAGTTTAGTCGTTGTGGAAAATTGCTTATCTTCGAGAAATGCCACACGACCTTCTAGACCATCAACTCGATTGCTAAGAGTTGCCAGCTCGGCTTCAAACTCTTGAATTAGTCTATTAATTGTATCCAGATCTTCTCTTTGCAAAGATTCGGAAGCGGCAATCATTCGTTCGACTTGATTCAAACAAGCATTTAACCCAGCAGCAAATTCATAACGGCTTAAAGCTCGATTTCCTTTATAGGTTTGATCGGGATAACCGACAATACAACCATAACGATCTACTAAGCCCCTTAAGGCTTCATAGGCCCAATCTGCGGGAGAAACATCTCGTAACTGATTAACGTTGGTTAATTGAGGAAGAGAATTATTAGCAGTTTTGTTATATTCCTCAATCTGATTTAGAGTCCCATCGATCGCGGAATCGTTAATCGTTATCGTTTGAGCGATCGCCGTATTCGTTGCTACAAAAGAACCCGCAATTAGAGCGGGAGCGGCTTTTAAGGCTTTCCAAAATAATCTAGACATAATTTAATTGTTTCTCACACCTAAAAAATTAATTTAATTGAACCCTTATTTTTTATCAATATTTAGGGTTCAATTAAA
>JBCCYD010000354.1:0-6657 GCA_039190385.1 Cyanobacteria bacterium P01_F01_bin.143
AATATATACGAGACTAAAATCGTAATTCCTGTCTTACAACATGTAGAAAGGCTCTCAAATTCTTCGAATGTGCATATTGAACCTGAGGTTACTTATAAATCTTTCAAAGTGATATGCAAATCTGCAAAAATGAAATTAGTTACTCAAAAATTGATTCTAAAATATGAAAGCATCAATCACCTCACTCTATAATTGGTATCGTGACACTCTTCGCAATCCCAAATATCGTTGGTGGATTGTTCTTGGAACCTTAGCTTATCTAGTTAGTCCCTTCGATATCTCTCCTGATTTTATTCCCATTGGCGGACAAATAGACGACTTCATGATAGTGACCCTATTAGTTACCGAATTATCTCAAGTAATTCTTGATGGTTTTAAAGCTCGTCGTCAAAGTAAATCAGTAGATGTCAATTTAGATTCCGAGGATGTCAAAACTGTAGAAGTTGAAGTCGAAACAATTTAAAACAAATTAACCTTACCAAGGTAATTTACTACCATCCCAAGAAAAGAATTCTCCACTATCAGACAACTTCAAACTTGCAATAACATCTAACAATAGATTGACCGTTTTTTCCACAGGAAATAACTTTCCTGGTGGAACATTTTTTTGAAAAGGCTTAGAAAGACGAGTATTAGTTGTGCCAGGATGTAAGGCAACCACAATGGTCTTAGGACAACGACGATTATATTCAATCGAGATAGTCTTTAAAAACATATTCAAAGCAGCTTTAGAAGCACGATAGCCATACCAACCGCCCAAGCGATTATCCCCAATACTTCCAACCTTTGCCGAAATACTTGCAAAAATACTTCCTTCTTTGTGTCGTAACAATGACATTAAATGTTTAGCCAATAATATTGCCCCAATACTATTGACTTGAAAGTAATTAAGCAAATTTTCTGTGTTAATTTGTCTCAAACTTTTTTCGGGCTGCAATTCCCCTTGATGCAACAGACCAACACAATAAATCACTAAATGTAGTTTCTTTATTTGTGAGCTAATTGCTGTAATACTCTGGATAATTGACGATTCATCGGTCACATCCATTTTGAGGCAAATCAACCTATCAGGATTATTAGCAGCTAAGTCCAGCAATTCTAATGCCGTTTCGCTATTTCGATAGGTGGCATAGATTTTGCTTACTTGATTGTTAGATAATAGTTGTTTAACAAAACCGAATCCGATACCTTGACTAGCACCAACCACAAAAACATTAGATTGATCACAGATATAATCAATTTTATTCATTTAACTATGATGCTAATGTATAAAGATTAATAAGCGGATGAGGGGAATCGAACCCCTAGCTTTAGCTTGGAAGGCTAAGGTATTACCACTATACGACATCCGCGCTTAGGTCTTTTGATGACCGCGAATAGTATACTAACATACGAACTTGGGATTTAGTCAACTAAGTTTATAAAAAAAGAAAAAGTATTTAAAATTATCGACTATTGTTTCTATCGAACTGATATATAGATTCTGATTCAGCTAACTTTTTTGCTCCTTGTTGTATTTTCTCAATATCAGTTTGAGACCAACTACGCGGTTCGTGGCAATGATGAGCAATTAAAAGTCCCCACAATCCTTGGGGAGGTAAAACAGGGACTACCAAGTTAGCTCGTACGTTAAGACCACGCAGAAAATCACGATGACATTCAGTCAGTGGTGACGTCTCAATATCCGCGATCGCGGAAACTCTTCCTGCTTGATACATAGCCGCATATTCCCCATTAAAGCAATCATCCGGGCCTTTAGAGCCAAAAATTGAATATTCAGGAGCACTCAAAGCTTCAAAAGTTACTTGTCCTTCCCATTGCTGATAAAAATAGTAGAGAACAACCCGATCTACCTCTAGATAATCTCTCAAAGCGTTACTAACTTCCTGAACAACATTATCTCGAACTAGGTTTTGAGAAAGACGACTTAAAACTTGCTTGAGACCAGCATCTGACATAGCAATATATAACTAGCAATTATCGGGGTAATGATTGGAAATATAGTCTAATTATTTACCAGATAAGTGTAACTACTTAGTGCTACTTTGTAATGTTTTAAACATTGGCTCCGAATCTGGGAAGCAAAACACGAAAATCAGGTAGAATAGCTTATAGTAAAAAAATTTTTAATATTAATTAAGGAGAACTCTAAAATGAGTGGTGTTATTTCTTTTGTGGCAATAATTGGTGCCTATACCGTACTTGCTCTTGGTTTATATTTTGGGTTCCGTGCTATCAAGCTAATTTAGTATTTTGCTAGCTTTATAGGTTAGATTATTCTGATCTAACCACTTCTGCTTTTATTTGCTTATTTCAAGCTGTTCAGTACAATATTAGTGAAATATTTATATAAATATCCACCTCTCCTATCTGGAAAATTAGTTAAACGCTACAAAAGATTTTTTGCAGATATTGAACTGGAAACTGGAGAGATAGTTACGGCTCATTGTCCTAATACTGGGCCAATGAAAGAAATTTATATTCCTGGTAATTTAGTCCTAATTTCCCCTAGCAACAATCCCAAAAGAAAATTGGCCTATACCTGGGAGATGATCAAGATAAATGATGTCTGGGTAGGAGTAAATACGGCATTACCAAACAAAGTTATTAAAATGGCTTTGGAGCAAAAAATATTGCCTGAGCTAGCACCGCATTATAATCAGGTTCGCTCAGAAGTTCCCTATGGCAAGGATAAAAAAAGCCGAGTAGATTTTTTGTTAACAGGAGAGGAGGATCAACTACCGATTTATGTAGAAGTTAAAAATGTCACTCTTACCCAAGGGAAGAGGGCTTTGTTTCCTGATACAGTAACTACTCGTGGACAAAAGCATCTGAGGGAATTGACAGCATTATTTCCTGAATCTAAGGCTGTGATGCTTTATTTTATTAATCGTGGTGATTGTGATAGTTTTGCTCCAGGGGATAATTTTGATCCAGAATATGGAAGCTTATTGCGCGAAGCTGTGGCTGCTGGGGTACAGGTTTTACCTTATGGTTTTGATATTACACCTGCTGGCATCAAATATTTAGGATTAATCGATTTTGTTCTTTAAAGTCATGACTTAACAGAATTCAGTGACCACTGACGAAAGAATAGGATTTACTGAGATTTGCTATCAAGATGCGGGAAAATATTTGCCACCTTTGTTTGCAAAAAAGAATCTACCTGTACAAAATGCTTTAGATGTTTTCGCAGGATTAAACTGTTATTATCTCAGAAAATCGCGCTTCACTCTAAACTGGAAAAAAGATTAGGATAATAAGTGAAATGCCAATCTTTTCCTGAGATTTAACATGACTGCCATTACCTTAAATCTGCAACCAACTATCAAATTAACTGACAAACAATTTGCTTTAATTTGCAGTACCAATCGCGATTTAAGATTAGAACTCACTGCTACAGGAGAATTGGTTATTATGCCACCCACAGGCGGAGAAACAGGGATAAAAAACTCAGATTTGAATTATCAACTACAAGTCTGGAATCGTAGGTATAAACTAGGATTTGTTTTTGATTCTTCAACTGGTTTTAAATTACCTAATGGCGCAACGCGATCGCCTGATGCTGCCTGGATTAAAAAAGAACGATGGGAAAGTCTGACCTCAGAACAGCAAAAAAGTTTTATTCCTCTATGCCCCGATTTTGTTATTGAACTTCGTTCCAAATCAGATAGCTTGTCGGATTTACAAGAAAAAATGCAGGAATATTTAGCTAATGGTTTAATCTTAGGTTGGTTAATCGATCCACAGAATCAACAAGTAGAAGTTTATCAATCTAATTTTTCAGTAGAAATTATTTCTAATCCTAAAAGTATTTCTAATAAAGATATATTGTCAGATTTTACTTTAGATCTTCAAGATATTTTACGATTATAAAGTCACAACGCGATCGCGCAGTGCCAGCGAAAGCTGATCGCGAAAAATAATTCAAGATCAAAATAAGTTTCTATCCTTGAACTGAACCTTTATCGCGATCGCATTCACTATCGCATTCACTCACTCAATTAATGATGGTGATGATGATGATCATGGGAATGACCATGATGGTGGGATGCCAATTGAGGATTAACAGCTACTCCAGTTTCTGCCAATAAATCCTTGATTTGCTCAGTTGCCCAATCTGCTGCCATACTCAAAAATTCAGCATTATCATTAACACAAGGCATTTTATCAAAATGAACCTCGGAATGACGATGTTGTAAATGATGAATAATATGGTCTACATCCAACAGCGTTTCATGATTTTCAGTTGCAAAACCAATAGGCATCATGAGAATAGCTGTGGCTCCCAATTCAATTAGATTTTTAGCAGCTAATTCTACATTGGGTTGAGTCCATTCAATCAAGGGCGTATCATGATTGAGCCAACCTACAGAAATCAAAGGATATTTAGCAATTAATTCTTCCCGTACTAATTCATAAAGAGCCTGACTTTCATCAATCCCCGAAGTGAATCCTTTAGCTTTATGAGGACAGCCATGATTCATTAAAATGATGCCTATTTGTGATGGTAAATAGGCTTGAGACAATTGGCTGGTAATTTTATCTTCTACCATTTTTGCCAAAAGTTTGATGTAATCGGACTTATTATAAAAAGAAGGAATGTAACGAGTATTTTCTACCCAATGAGCGTCAGAATCTGTTAGTTTGGTTAATGCTTTATTGACCTGCTCTACGGCAATTCCACTGGTGAAAATTGAATCTACAACTAGTAGAGGATAGATCAGTAATTTAGTAAATCCTTCTTCTTTGATTTGAGCTAAGACCTGCTCTGGTAAAAAAGGCGCACAGAAGTTGAAGGCCTTAAAAACTTTGACTTTTTCGCCCCAGGTTTCTTGTAATTTGGTTTCAATTCCTGCTCTTTGCTGCTCAAAAATTTGATTGTGAGGTGAGATGAAATTACCATGCTGATGTCCCCATTCATGGAGGTCAAACATCGCTAGTAATTTAGCTAAAGGTGGATAAACCCAAGTAGGCACTGGTGCGAATTTGGCAGTTAAAAGATTAAGGGCTTGTTCGTTATAGTTAGCAAAATCTTCATAGCTTTCTACTTCGCCGTATCCCATCAACAAAACAGCTACTCTATCTTGCTTTGCATTTTCAGCTGTATTGGGATGCTTATGTTCCGAAATTGTTACCACGATCGCGCTTCCTTATATATTTGTATTACTTTGGTTGCTAGTTATTAATCATTTTCCCTATTCGGCACCAGTACTCCCCAATACCCTATTGATACTTTTTATTTCGTAATTATTGATTTACTTTTGTTTAATGAACGTAATAATTTGCCCAGGAATTCATGCTCCCGAATTGACAGATAGTTTTATTGCGAGTTTATCTATCGAGCAGAATCTCTTGGTATTTCCCACAAATCGATATCCAGCCTATTCTGCATGGCATCTTGCTCACTGGGTGCGATCGCAAAAATTAGTTTCTCAAAAATTACTCTTTATTACTTTTAGTGCCGGAGTTGTTGGGGGGATTGGCGCTGCGATCGCGTTACAAGTAATGGGATTTGAAATTGCGGCTTTTATCGCGATCGATGGTTGGGGCGTTCCGTTATTTCCCGCTTTTCCTATTTATCGTCTGAGTCATGATTACTTTACCCATTGGAGTTCAGCAATATTGGGTAGTGGCAATGAGAGTTTTTATGCCGACCCCGCAAAGTCTCATTTAGAACTTTGGTCATCTCCTGAAAATTGTTGGGGATGGAGAGTTTTAGATGATGGTAAATCACTTTCTCGATGTTCAGCCAAAGATTATTTAAAATTCTTAATGAGTTCTTGACAAATATATTGATTTTATTTTAGGCTATCAAATGCTTCATCAAGTATTCAATGAGAACTGTTATTAGTTGTCATTCGCTTAATATAATTCAAAAAAACTAAATATCTTTAAGGTATTAATAATGGAAATAGTTTTAGTTGAGCCGGACAAGAAAGTTATCGAAGAATATAAAAAGGAAAGAAAAAAATTAGATCAATTCTTTAGAAAGGGCAGAAGACTCAACATTAATAAGTTTAGAAAAACAAATCCTATTTATAATACTTTACATAGAAAATATGATTTTAGATTTTCTGATAGAGGATTTGAAGATGAAATTAGGAAAATCATTTCAAAGCTCAGAATTATTAGCTTGAAAGATTTAAAAAAAATTTATCCCGAGACAGTTAATCCTCGATCTGGTCAGCTATATTCATTACATCCAACAAATGACAAAGAGATTGTCCCTTTAGGAAGTTATGGTAGCCTCACTAAAGATAGGCATTATGAATTGATATCATTAATGATTAAGCTTTTTGCAAAAAAAATAAAGATAAAAAAAACTGAAAAATTTTCGCGTGTTACGAATTTTGGAGCCTCAATAATATCGGTTGAAGGTGTTGGAGTTGAGGCAAAATATAAAAAAATTAGTTCTATTGAAAATGATGACCAAATTGAAGTTTACTGCAATGATCCCACTAATTTTTTCGCTAGAAGAAATATTATTCAGCGTATGAATAATAGGTATGCAATTGATAAAGATATTTTAAATAGATCAAAATGGTTCAAAAATAATTCTGAAATTAATAATATTTTTGAAGGAAGAACCGGAAACAACACCATTAGTAAATGGAACAGGACATTCGAGATCAAAGGATTTAATCAAAGTGAATT
>JBCCYD010000355.1:0-6636 GCA_039190385.1 Cyanobacteria bacterium P01_F01_bin.143
GCAAAATTAGCAAAGCCTAATTCATTCATGTTATTCCAAGCATAAATTTGATTGCGAAATTCTTGCCATTTCAAGTAAATATTGCGAAAATTTAGATCTTTTACCGCCATCTCTTCATACATGGTAAACGCTTCTTGGTAAGATGCTTGTAAAATTTCTGAACTTAAAGGTAATAATTTAGTACCATTTAATACTAATTGTTCCAAAACTTTGCCATTGACAGCATTAAATTTAGCCAACATTTTGGCATTAACATCAGTAGCCGCAGCCTGAAAAATTTCTTGATATTCAGCAGGTAATTTATGCCATTCATCAAGATTAACCTGAAACTCATAACTAGTTCCTGGCTCCCACCATCCAGGATAATAATAGAAAGGAGCAACTTTATTTAAACCTAGGGTTTGATCGGCATGGGGATTTTTCCATTCGGCTGCATCGATAGTATTTTTTTCTAGGGCAGCAAAGATCTTATTGCCTGATAAACTTTCAATCTCTACTCCCAGTCTTTGTAAAATCTTACCTCCTAAACCGGGAACTCTCATGCGCAAGCCTTTAAAATCAGCAATTGTATTAACTTCCTTTTTAAACCATCCCCCCATTTGGGTACCTGAATTTCCTCCGGGAAAATTGATAATTCCCAACTTTTTATACAATGTTCTCATTGCTTCTAAACCGCCACCATAATATAGCCAAGCATTTTGCTGAGAAGCGGTAAGTCCAAAGGGTAATGTGGTGCCAAAAGCTAAAGCACTACCATAATCGAGATAATAGTAACTAGCAGTATGACCACATTCGACAGAGTTATCTTGCACAGCCTGTAACACTTTTAAGCCATCACTCAGCTCTCCTGCTTCATAGGGCGTAATCACAAAACGGCCATTAGTCATGGTATTGACTTTTTGGCATAGTAGGTCTGCCGCTTCAAACAAAATCTGTAAAGATTTGGGCCAACTAGTTGCCATGCGCCAGCGAATTGAAGGTTGGCTAAGATCAGTATTTGCTGTATTAGCTCTAGTAATAGTTGGCTTGGGGGATTGGGAGCTACATGCACCTAAAGCAGTTGTGCCGATCGCGCCTAACCCAGCCTGAGTTAAAAATTTACGTCGTTCCATCGAGAATTTTTTCCACCTAAGTTAAGTTTGCTGCACCAAAAGTAAAATTAGTAAAGCTCAATTCGTTAATCTGATTCCAATGATAGATTTGAGAGCGAAACTTTTGCCATTGGCTATAGACTTCACGAAAAGTCTGATCCCGCAAGCTATAGTCTTCTAAGACCGCCAGGGTTTTTTGATAAGCAGCCTCTAAAATCTCATTACTAAAAGGAATAAAAGTTGTGCCGCTCTGATTCAATCTTTGTAGAACCTTGCCATTTTTAGCGTTATATTCTGCCAGCATGTTGATATTGGCATTGGTCGCTGCTACCCGCAAAATCTCCTGATATTCTCTGGGTAATGTATTCCACTGAGCAAGATTTACTTGTAACTCATAGGTTGCTCCTGGTTCCCACCATCCAGGATAGTAATAATAAGGTGCAGCTTCATGAAGCCCGATTATTTCGTCATCGTAAGGGTTATTCCATTCCACCGCATCAATTTTGCCGTTGATCAAAGCAGGTACAATCTGATCTACTGACAAAATTTGAACCTCTACTCCCAAACGAGACATGACTTCACTTCCTAAGCCAGGGATTCTCATTTTTAAACCTTGGAGATCGGCAACTTGATTAATTTTGCGTCTAAACCAACCACCCATTTGAACTCCCGTATTTCCCGCAGGAAAACTTATAATGCCGAAGTCTGCATATATTCCATTAATTAGTTCTTGACCGCCGCCGTAATATAGCCAGGAATTTTGCTGCTCAGCGGTTAGTCCAAAAGGTATATTCGTACCAAATGCTAAGGCCGGGTTTTTATCAAAATAATAATAACTCGCAGAATGACCGCATTCCACTTTGTCTTCGGCTACGGCATCAAGAACCCCAAATCCAGTTACGAGCTCTCCTGCGGCATAGGGCGTAATGGTAAATTTTCCATTGGTCATGGCTGTAACCTGACGACATATTCTTTCGGCTCCTCCGAAGAGGATATCTAAAGATTTGGGCCAACTGGTTGCCATTCGCCAACGAATCGAAGGCAAGCTGTTGATATTAGATACTTCGGGGGCAGAAGATTGAGCTTGAGTTCTCAGGCTATTGAGAGCAAGAGAGCCCATCGCACCCATAGAAGTTGCACCAAGCAAATAACGGCGTTTCATAAAATAATTATTCAATTTGGAAGCATTATTTTCCTGATCTTATGATGCCCATAAATCGTGAAGAATATATAAAGTCACCAAGCTGTACTCACAGAGTGCCAGCCTTCGGCTGATCGCGATAGGATGAAAAGATAGCAATTTACGGTAACTAACTAATACAAAATACTTACCCTAAACTAAAGCCTAAAATTGTATCACATTACTTTGACAAAAAGATTAAAGAGAAGGTAGATTATAAATTTCAACGGGCACCGAGTAAAATAATCTTTATTCTGGAGAAAAGTTAATAACAGTGGGATTTTTTAACCGTTTCGGCTTATCAAAAGACATAGGTATAGACCTAGGCACAGCGAATACCTTGGTCTATATATCTGGCAAAGGAATTGTTCTAGAAGAACCATCAGTTGTCGCGATCGAAACCAAAACTGAAGAACCAAGAGCTGTGGGGACAGAAGCAAAATTGATGCTGGGAAGATCTCCCGAAAGTGTTGAGGCAGTTCGTCCCCTAAAAGATGGGGTGATTGCTGACTTTGATGCCACTGAGCTAATGCTTCAAGAATTTATTAAGCGAGCCTATGAAGGGAAACCATTGGTTAATCCACGAATGGTCATTGGCATTCCTAGTGGAGTTACCAAACTAGAACGCAGAGCAGTGATGGAAGCAGCCTCCCAAGCTGGAGCCAGAGAAGTTGACTTGATTGATGAGCCTTTAGCTGCCGCGATCGGTGCTGGGTTACCCGTTGCCGAACCCACAGGCAATATGATTGTCGATATTGGAGGAGGCACCACGGAAGTAGCGGTTATTAGCTCCCAGGGAAAAGTTGTGAGCGAATCGATTAAGGTCGCTGGTGATGAATTGACCGAAGCCATTGTTCAACATATTAAAAGAGAACATAAACTTGCAGTAGGGGATAACTCTGCAGAATCAATTAAATTACAAATGGGTTCTGCTTATCCGATGGAAAATGAACAGGAAACTATGGAAGTTAGTGGTTTGCATCTGCTCTCGGGATTACCAAGAACAGTGACCGTTTCCGGAGTCGAAATTCGCGAATGTTTAGCCGAACCCGTTGCTTCGATCATCAAAACCATCAAAAGTACTCTCGAACAAACTCCCCCAGACTTGGCTGCCGATATTATCGATCGCGGAATTATGCTGGCTGGAGGTGGCGCTTTGCTGCGAGGTTTGGATACTCTGGTTAGTCAAGAAACAGGAATTGTTACCCATATTGCGGCAGATCCCCTCAGATGTGTTGTTTTGGGTACGGGTAAAGTCCTAGAAGATAAGACCTTAGATCGGGTTTTTAGAGAGCGCTCTGTATTAGTTTAAGTTATTTATCATGAGTTCTTGGAGTGAGAATACTAGTTTACAAATACTTGTCACGATAATTGTTTTGGGGGGTTCTTGGTTACTCAAGCAAACCCAAATGTCTCCAGTTTTAGAAGCTTATTATCTGGCAACATCTCCTTTGCAATCCCAGCGACAACTACTACTAGAAGACAAATTAACCAATGCTCGGATTTTAGAACTAGAGCAACAAAACGAGGAGCTAGAACAACAAAATAATCAATTTAAACAACTTTTAAACTATATCGAGCCAGAATCAACAACCGCTATTCCCGCACCGATTATTGGTCGCTATCAAGATGGTTGGTGGCATCAGATTCTCATTGGCCGTGGATCTAAAGACGGGATTCAAGAAGGCTATGTGGTTACTGGGATTGGTGGTCTTGTCGGCAGAATTGTTGCGGTTACGCCCAATACGAGCCGTGTTCGGTTGGTGAGTCATCCTAGTAGTCGTGTGGGGGCAGTGGTTACGAGATCTCGTCATTTGGGATATCTTCAAGGTAATGAAGGTAAAACAGCAACCATGCATTTTTTCTCCAAGGTGACAGATATTAAAGTGGGAGATGCAATTTCGATTTCTCCTTTGAGTAATCTCTATCCTCCAGGAACCGCGATCGGCAAAATCACCTCGGTTACTTATGATGAAGGCCCAGCACCCAAAGCAGAAGTAGAATTAACAGCACCGTTGGAATCTTTGGAATGGTTAGTAGTTCAACCTTTTCTACCTAAAGAATTAAATTAAGCGTGATTTCCATAGTTAGGTTATCAGTTTTCAGTACGTAAGTATGATAGTGTGGGATCGGGGGTATCCGTAAATACCATGCTATTTTTAGTCGGTTTAGTATTCATAATAATTGCTATCGTCAGTAATTTTAAAAAGTTGCTTAATTTAAACAAAAAAGGACAACTTGTAAGAGTCAGTGCGCTAGTTATGATGCTTTTGATTATCGGAATTTTATTGGAAGTAATTTGGCCTATACCTTCTAATAGAACATCGATATTCGAATTATCTAATAACATATCAAAGACTAACCCTTCTGATGACAAATTAGCCTTCAAATACATTAATAAAGAAGGAGAAATACCTATGCCTGTCATGATTAAACTAAAGATTATCAAACCTAACCCAACTCTCGGTTATGTTCGTTCTCTTCCAGGTATAAAGGGTTTAGATATAGATCAATCTTATGGGCTCATCTGTATTAGCCCTAAAAAAAATCTCTTCATTATTAGAGCTAAGGAGATTGATAATGTAGAAGAACGCAAGGAAGCTAGCCCTGAGATACTAAATGTATACAATGATGTGCGGATAAGCACTTTTGAATATAATCTTAACTAAACAGATTTCGAGATCAAGACTGTAGAGTCTGATCTCAAAAAATTAGTCAATCCATTTCTGTGGTGCCTAGAATATCTTAGCGCTCAGATAAATAATTATCTATAGCTGTCAGTAGATTCTTGACGTCCAGTATTCCAAAACCATAGTCGAAATCAAATCCTTGACGCCCTCGATCCTCAGCAGTACGTCGGATTAGATTTCTTAACACAGCAGGAGGAAGGATATTGGAAGGATAAGCACGTCTGATAGCAGCGATCACCCCTGCTGCTACTGGGGTAGCGGCAGAAGTTCCACCATCAGCAGGATATACTCCCGATCCAGCAAAATGGGTATAGCAGGCAATGTCTGGTTTCATCCAGACTAAACGGCCCGGTCCCTGAGTTGAGTAGCCAATTCTATCTTTATTAGTTGTAACTACTCCAGCTACAGATAAAACTGCATCAGATGAATTGGCACCATAAATTCCTTCACTGGTTGCTCCATCACAGCGAGGATCGGCACATTCCCTACCACAATTTCCTGCTGCAAAGAGAATATCAGCCCCAGCATCTTCAAGACTTTCAACAATAATGTTGAAGGGATGGTCTGGATTATCACTGTAGTTGCTTGGTGATCCGATGGGAAAATCCCAGGAAGGATGGAACATACCCCAACTATTATTCACCACTAAGCTGGCAGGAATGTCATCGCCAGCAAATATACTGTCTTTTTCTCCATTTAGCCAGCGTAATAAGACATCATATGACCTAACAGCATCGCTCAAGAGAGCATCTAGAGGTGTAGGTCTCAGCAGAGCATGATCGATCAAAACACAGTTAGGAGCAGCAATACATACATCATAAGCACACATCGTTCCATGGCCTACAGGCATTTGACCCACAGGTTCATTGCCACTTGGTCCCCAACTCAATTGTTCATTAAAATCAGGATTTTTACCTCTTTGATTGAGATAAGGAATATTAACCCCACTATCAACAATTACAACATTAACTCCAGTTCCATCTAGACCGCGATTTTGTAACTCATCTATCTCTAACAATCGCTCAACGTCGCGATCAGTACCTAGAGGTCCAGCGGGACAAGTGGCGATTGCTTGCATTTTTACATCAGCAAATACCCCGACGACATTGTCGTTTTGTCTAGCATTTTCCATCATGTTATCTAGAGCATTGTCTTCAACTTCTGCCCGCATCAAGTAAGATGATGCCTCAGGAGTAGTATCGAAACTAAACATTGAACTAAAGGTTCTTGGTATATCTGAACGACGAGATTTAGCAGGTACGGGCACAGGCTGATACGCTTCATCAAGTTGCAGACCGGAAATCCCAGTTAGAGGAAAAGCAGGAGCGATAGGAGCCGCTTCAAACGCTGCTCTAGCAACCGGCTGACTATATCTCATTTGAATAATTACACGAGTAGACATTTCTTTTTTCCTATTAAAACTAATGTCCGTCTGATGTGAATTAGTTACTCAAAGCGCATAATGACGATGTTGGCTGTTTAACCTAATTTCTGAAAGCCTTGATATCATAGGGCTAAATTTAATCCACATTAGACGTAATGTGAAAATGTAACTGAAAGCATCCAAGATTCTTTCATTATCTTCATTTATAAATAAGCGGCTTACTGTATTGAGGATAATTTAATATAAAGAGGATAATTTAATATAAAATTGTAAAAATACATTAAAAACGCC
>JBCCYD010000356.1:0-6583 GCA_039190385.1 Cyanobacteria bacterium P01_F01_bin.143
ATTGAAAATAGAAAAATAATATTATTACCGTAAAGTTTTTGAGAAATATTTTGCAAATAATTAAAGCAAAAAAAATCTAGAAGTTTGAATAATAAACTTCTAGATTCTCAAATTAATAATTCTTAATTTAACGAGAGAGGGACGAAAAACTCTGATAATTATCTTGACTATTATATAAATGACAATTCTCACTTATTTCCACCATCAAAGCCCAGGAAAATTTGCGTTCTTGGAGATATTCACCCCAATTCTCCTTAAGACTCTTATGTGCTAGACGCAAGTTATACCAAGGAATTCCCGTAGTTAAATGATGAGGAATATGAACATTAATATCATGGCAAAGAAATTCTACCCACCAAGGATATTTACAATGTACTGTCCCACATAATTGCGCAGCTGCTCCATGCCATTTCTCTTTGGGCTGAAAAGGAATTGTGGGTAAAGTATGGTGAACAATGGTAAAAGTGCTCATCCAAAAATGGTATACCAACCAAGGTAATAACCAGAATTTTACAAAGCCCCAGATCCCAAAATTTAAGAATAACCAAGGAAAACCGATCGCGGCAGTAAACACAACCAATAACACGGAAAAACGAACTTTTTCCCTTTGTTTACCCTTAAATCTTCTCAAGTCAAAATGTAGTACCGCCCAATGAGCAATTGAACCTAACCACCAAAATTTGCCCCGCATTCTTTGATACCACCATCTATACAAAGGAGATAGCTGCTCATAGTCTTCGGGGGAAAAAGGCGTCCAGGTATTATCTTTATCGAGATTATTGGTATGTCTATGATGATGGTTATGCATGATGCGCCAACCATGAAAGGGGTAAATCAGAGGTAAAAATAGCAGATGACCTACTAAATCATTAACCCAAAGCCGATTAGAAAATGAGCGATGACCACAATCATGACCCAGGACAAAAAGACCGATTAAGCTTGTACCCAAGAAAATCCACATTAGGGGCAATAGATACCAGGGAGCTACGGCTACTCCCCAATAACCCAATCCAACACAAACAACATTAACAAATACTTTAAACCACGCTTTCTTGGGATTTTTCTTAAACACCTCTTTCGGTAAGGTATCGATAATATCCCTAATTTTAAGATTGGGGTCTAAAGTTGGCTGATCGATAATCGGCGTTGTTGCAATCATAAAAATTGATTCGGAAACTGTAAGTAGGGTTTAAAATCGCTTCGCGATTAGCTGCAAGCTATATGAGCTATGAGCTGTTAGTTCTTTAAATTAAAGGGTATTACCAGAGGCAAACTGGACATACCAGACTAGATTGTCAGCTAAAAAACGAGCTAGCAAGCCCAGAAGGGAGTTAGCCTGAAATTGTCATAAAAGCTAGCCTGAAATTTAGCAAACCCTAATCGTCATAACAGTAAGTTGAGGTATTAACCTAGCAAGAACTAGAACCTCATTATTATCTGTTTAACAATGTAGAAAAAACTTAATCTATTAAGATTTATTACTAATTTTTTACTAATTTTTATATAGCAATTCACAATTTAAAACTAAGCAAGTGGTAATTCTAGAGTTTTATATTCCACTCGATTACGACCTAAAGCTTTTGCCTCGTATAATGCACGATCTGCAGCCGCAATCAACGATTCGGGAGAAGATTCTGCATGGGGAATAATGCTGGAAACTCCCAAACTTAAAGTCACATATTGGCTAACTTCGGATAAATCATGGGGAATTTTTAAATTTACAATCCGTTCTCGAACAGTTTTGGCAACTTGTAAGGCTCCTTCTCCCCTGGTAAAAGGTAGAATCATGGCGAATTCTTCTCCTCCATAACGGAAGACCACATCGGCAGGGCGTTTAATTGCTGTAGCCATTCCTTGCGCTACCTTGTATAAGCATTGATCTCCTGCTTGATGCCCGTAAGCATCGTTATAAAATTTGAAATAATCGACATCGCAGATAATCAGAGAAAGAGTTTGTTTCTCCCGAGCACATCTTGACCATTCTTGAGCGAGATATTCGTCGAAACGACGACGATTGGCAACTTGGGTTAGACTATCGATATTCGCTTGGCGTTGGAGTTCTTGATTGGCTTCTTTGAGGGCAATTTCCATTTGTTTGCGCTCTGTAATGTCCCGAAAATTCACGGCGAAGCCATCACCTAATTTAACAGCAACAATATGAAACCAATTGAGATCGCGATCGTAGTAATGTTCTTTATCTAAGACGATGCAATTTTCTACTACTTGAATAAATAAATCAAATAAACCTTCAAATAAATTATTGGGCAGGGTTTCTAGTAGCAATTGACCTCTGAGGCTATCTCCTGTTTCTCCGACTGACATCGCTGCGACGGGATTCACGACCAACCAACGAAAATCAATGATATGTCCCCAGCGATCGCGAATAGCTTCAAAAGCTGCTACACCATCAAGAGAACTATTTAATACTCCAGCTAAAAGGGCGCGAGACTGATTGAGTTCTTGTTCAACAGTTTTACGCTCTTTAACATTTTGGTACAGAAGTTTCTTTAGATGATCTTTCTCCTGATAAATTTTGAATTGAGTTTCGACACGAACTAATAATTCTTCGACAAAAAAAGGTTTGGTAATAAAGTCAGCACATCCTAACTTAAAAGCTTGTACCTTGTCGCTTTCCGAGTCTAAGGCACTAATAAAAATTATGGGTATCTGACGAGTTTTGTCATTAGATTTTAAAATTTTGCATAGTTTGTAACCGTTGATCGCCGGGAGAACAACGTCTAGTAATATCAAGTTAGGAAGTTCTCCTCTAATTGCGTGCAGAGCCATTTCTCCGTCCGCAACACAATGAACTCGATAATTGTGCTTCATCAAAACAGACGACAAAAGACGCAGATTGTCTAGAGAGTCATCTACTATGAGAATATTGCCTTTAACTGGCGCATCGTATTCTTTGCTCATTCACCATTTCTTTGGAAATGAATATCTATTTTCACACGTAACATAGCTTAAAGCTTAAAAATAAGGTCTAGTTTCCGACTAATAGAAAAATCAAATACCTATTAATTATTTATGCAGTTATAGTTTAATTTTAAATCAGATTTTGGGAACGGCAATAGGCAAAATAGCTGAATCAGTAGAATTCCTTACAGATTTTTGTCTCTAGTTTCTCAATCTTTGTTAGCTGAATTTATTGAGGAAAAACTCAATTAGCAAAGGTTTTCAGGGATTGACGGGAAACCAATTTCTCCACATTTGCTTGAGTATCCTGTAACATTTGCTCTCTACTGTTGGTAATATCTGTCAGGCTGGGTAGAAAATTGCGAGCTTGTAATGTCATATGAAGTTGTAACTGGGCTACATATTCACTAATATCTTCGCGAAACTGTTCTGGATGAGTTAGTTGCAAATTCACGCTGTTTGACTCCCGAAAAAATAATATAGCTTTTAATATCAATAAAAACTAACATGAGAGTTGTATTTTTCAAACTGTTTTAGATGATTCTCAATATTTTGCAATATTATTTGTTAATAAACTTAATTTTTTTCTGTCCTAAATTTTGGTAATCCGAATGATTAAGATCGAAAAATAGGACAATTGTAATTGAGAATGATACTGAAGATTAGTATATATTTTGCGATCGCGAAACGTCGCTCTTTCTACTAAACTACTCGATTCTAACAAGTCATGCTGTTGCAAAATTTGCCATACTTTTTGATATACCGAACTGACCTTCATCAAAACCACTACATCTGATGAGGCTAAAGCCTGTTCCAGCTCTTGCCAGGAATAAATAGCAGGTAGCACCGTTAGCCTTTGATGACCAACAGTTAGGGGAATTCCTAACTCAGAAGCCGCCGCCGCAGGAGAGCAGATTCCCGGCACTGTGATAATTGGCACTTCACTATAAAACTTTTGTATCGTCTGAGCTAAATAAGTAAAAGTACTATAGAAACTCACATCTCCTTCACAAGCAAAAGCAACATCAATTCCTTGCTTTAGATATTGCCAAACTGTCGTCGCCGCTTGCTGCCATGCTTTTTCGAGAACAGTTTCATCTTGTATATAGGGAAAATCTAGGGAAATAGTTACCTGTTCTGGTTGTAACCATTGAGCAATAATTTGTTCTGCAATACCGGGTTTTTGGTTAATTCCTGCGGGGAAAGCTACTATTTTTGTGGCTTGTAATAGCCTTAACCCTTTAACTGTAATTAATTCGGGGTCTCCAGTTCCAACACTAATGCCATAGAGAGTTCCAATGTTCAATGTTTAATGGGTAATGAGTAATGGGTAATGAGTAATGAGTAAAAACTGTTCAATGGTCAATATTCAATGTTTAATGTTCAATGGTCAATGGTCAATGGTCAATGTTTAATGTTTATTTGATAACGGTAGAAGTTAAAGATATCAAAGAGAATTCCTACTATAGTACTAGTCAGGCCAATAGTGATCATTCCAACCAAGGGTTTTCCATTACCAAAAACCAGTAGGAATTCAATAACAGCATTATTTATACTATTTCCCAAAACCAAAAAACTAGGGACCATCCCAACTAACAAGGAAAATCCTAGCAACAACAAAATCAAAGTTACAGGAAGAGCGAAGCTAATTGTGGCGGTAAGAAAAAGAGATAATAACAAACTAGGCGCAACTTTCATACTATATTGCCCAAGATAAAGAATATTAGGCAAGAATCCTCGCCTATCAATACACCATAAACGGAATTTTTGCGTTTGGTTGTTATATTACAAAATCTTAAATCTTTATAAAATTACTTGGTGAACATTAGTTAACAACAGATGCTATTGGTTCAGGAGAAGCTTTAGCTGTTATGGGATTCCACTAATATTGCAGATTGTTGCAGAAAATGTCTGATTTCCCCCAAATAAGAGTCACTATCTTCGAGCATAGGGAAATGACCGGTATTCGATATCTCGCGGTATTCTAGTTTATCATTAAGCTCGGCTGCTTGTTTTGCCATTTCTGCTGGGATAATTTGATCTTTTTCCCCTGAGATCAGAAGAGTGGGTACTTTGATGGCGGCAAACTCTTGAGGCATAGTTTCTACGGCTTCTTTGCTGACAGAAGTAAAAATGGTACCTAATGCCGATTCGTAATCAGCTAGAAGAAAATCTTCTAAGAAAGCATAGCGATCGCGTTTGTCAATCGGGCGGGATAAAAATCTTGCCATAAACATTTTGTCGGCGAAGGGAAATTTGAGGAACCATGGGTAACGAAACTTGACAACATAACCCCCAAACTTATGGAAAGCCTTGAATGCTAGCTCATTATATTCAAAGATCCCATTACAGGCGAGGATAGCTTGGGTGACGCGATCGCGATAACGATTAAGAAAGAATGTGGCAACCGATGCGCCCATTGAATGAGCATGAACCGAAACTTCTGTAATTTCCAACTCATCTAATAAAATTGCCAAATCATCAGCATAGTCTGTCATTTCGTAACCCAAATCCAAGGGATGCTCTGGCAAATTAGAACGTCCGAAACCCCGCATATCATAAAGTAGACAGTCAAAGTCTGCCGACAAGGCATGAGCTGTACTTGACCAATATCGAGCAGAACCAGCCCAGCCGTGGATGAAAACCATAATTGGTTTGGGATCTGTATTTTCTGAGTGACGAATCCACTGATAATAATGGTCAACACCACGGATATTGATTAAGGGCATGGTTGTTATAAAATAATCGCGATTATTTTGTGATATCAGATGAATCTGCCTTTGGCATTTTTTTTCGGTAAAACTTTAGATTGTGGCGCTGGGCGATTTCTAGATCTTCCGGGCGATCAATATCTGCCAAAACGGGTAAATATCCAATTGATAAGGCTAATTTTTGCGCGATCGCTTTGGTTGTGGCGAAGACTGAATCGGTGCCCCAGTTAATATCTTGGAATAATTCGGGAACTAATTTACTTAAACCAATCAGATAATAACCGCCGTCTTCAGCGCCACCTAATACCAGTTCGTTACTTTTCAGGGAATCAAAAGCTTGGTTTAAGATCGTAGGGGTGATATCAGGACAGTCTATACCAATGGTGACAATTCTCTGTTTTCCTTGTTCAAAAGCCTTGGCAAAAGCTGATTGCATTTTTGCTCCGAGATCTCCTGATGCTTGGGGATAGTAGCTGTGGTTGTTGCCTAGCCAAGATGACATTAAGTCGCGATCGCCCCCCGCAAAATGAATTTCGATTTCTATCTGACGCGATTCTTGTAATTTTTGAGCTGTCTGAATTGTATGCTCGCTTAGTTGACGTTGTAATTCTGCTGCTCCTTCTGCTCCCAATGCAGGAATCATGCGCGTTTTAGTTTTTCCAGGTTCAGGATAACGAGTAAAAATTATTAAACTTTCGTTCATTTTGCTAATTGCTAGTGGCTAATTGTGTGTCTTGGGATTTACAAAAATGTTTTAGAAGTTATAATTTGGATTTGTTATTTATAGTTTATATATAAAATGCTCTCACGCATTGAATTCCAAAACTATCGTTCATTTTTAGATGTAAAAGTAAATCTTTCGCTTTTTACTTTAGTAGTTGGGGCTAATGGTTCAGGGAAGTCTAATTTTTTGCAATTCTTTGCAAAAGTATTGTGTGATGACAATACTTTTG
>JBCCYD010000357.1:0-6549 GCA_039190385.1 Cyanobacteria bacterium P01_F01_bin.143
ATTTTTTATATAAGGTTCTTTATTCTTTTTGTGGCTTAAATTAAAGCAGAAGGTTTTACGATACCGTGTAAACACATAATAGTAATATGATTGCCAATCTAAGGTGTCAAATCCTGTATCTCTTGTCAAGTAATGCTTTTAGGGATTTTTGCACTCATTTGTCAATGATGGTATTTTAGTATCTATCCATAGAATAAAGCAATTTAGTATTACGTGTTCTCTCCATTTTATAACCGTAAATACTCTGAGGCTTAACAATACTTTTATCGAATTACGTTACAAATTCATATTAATTACACCTAGGTAATTACCCTGATTAGTTACATTAAAGAAACAAGAAAAACATTAATAACTATTAGAGAGTCAGAAAAAATGAACGGTACAGAATTTGATTTCAGTTTTGCTCCAGGAATAACAGAACAGCAAATTATTGGTTTTGAAATGGCAGGAGAAATCTGGTCGCAATATCTGACAGATGAAGTTAGTATCAGCATTCATGTAGAGACGTTAGACCTACCTGATGATGCGATCGGAGGTGCCACCCCAGCTTTTGTAGCGAACCAAAGCTATGAGGAATTTTTAGGTAAAGCGGCAAACGATATTTTATCTGCCGAAGATGCGATCGCTTTTGCTAGTCTGCAACAAGGAACCAGCTATGACAGAATGATTGGTTCCGTGATTGATTCCAATAACGAAAAGATCATGCTGACCAATGCCAATGCCAAAGCGCTAGGAATTGAGGCCAGTCAAGATTATGGTGGTCTGGATGTCACTATTCAAATAGATAGCAATACTCCTTGGAGTTATGACTTTTTGCGCAATAATGCTCCTAATCCTAACGAATACGACCTCCTCAGTGTGGCAATCCATGAAATTGGTCATGGTCTAGGTTTTATCAGTGGACTTGATACCAATTCAACTATTGCTAACTCTTCGACTCTAGATATGTTCCGCTACTCTCAACAAAGCTTCAGTCAGGGAATGCATGATTTTTCTTTTGGCACAGAAGCTTATTTTTCTATTGATGGTGGTCAAACTAGCATCACTGAATTTTCTAGAGGTCACAATGATCCCACTATAGAAGCTGGATATAATTATCAAGCTAGTCACTGGGCCGATAATCAAGATATGGGGATTATGAATCCTACTATTAGCCAAGGTGAATTCGTTAATATCTCTACTACTGACTTACTAGCAATGGATGTTATTGGTTGGGATATTAACTGTAACGCAACTATAGATCTCGCAAGTATTTTCCAACAAGCACAAGCTAATGTGGTAGGTGCAAATATTGTAGATCGTTCCTCCGATGTGGTCGAAATGAAAGCAGATAGTGAAGTTTACTTCTGGTGGGGACAAAATAACAATGGGGGAAATTCCTGGTGGCAAAAAGGAACTGCTAACGCTTCTGAAGCTGAAACTACTGATTCCCCAACTAATGATTCACTAACTATCGATTTTACTTTTGTCCAAGATATCGCTCCTGTGGTTCAACAATATATTTTCTCTGACAATTATGATTTAGTAAACGATGATATCACTGGAGCAGCGCAATCACGATTTAACTCGAAGAATCGTCGCTCTAATAAAAATAGAAGACAAGATTGGTTATCTTCAGGTAATTCTTCTTCCAGAAGGTTTTCTTTCTAATCTGTTAGTAGATAAATATCTGTTGGCTTAGAGTTACAGAAATTAAGTCAAATTAAGAAATTTCGACATAGTTAGATAAGCTACCAATTCCTTCAATTTCTACAGTTACGCGATCACCTTTCTGCATAGCGCCAATTCCTTGAGGAGTTCCTGTCAAAATAACATCTCCTGGCATCAAGGTCATAATTTCCGAGATATAAGAAACTAAAAATTCGGGAGAAAATTTCATCTCCGTAATTAAAGCTGATTGACGAGGTTCAGTTTCAGAATTCAAGAAAGTTTCCAATTTAGCTTCTGTTGCTAATTCACGAATAATCCAAGGTCCTAAGGGACAAAAAGTATCAAATCCTTTCGCTCTTGTCCATTGTCCATCTTTTCTTTGAAGATCTCTTGCTGTAATGTCATTAGCAATGGTGTAGCCCCAGATTGCTTTGCTCGCTTGTTCTATATTTTGTTGATAACAGCGATCGCCTATAATTATCGCTAATTCTCCTTCATAATCAACTCGCTCGGAACTTTTCGGATAACGAATCCCCCCACCATCAGGAATGATCGTCGTATTCGGCTTCAGAAATAACAACGGTTCGGTTGGAACCTTAGTTCCCATTTCCGCTGCATGTTTAACATAGTTTTTACCCACAGCAACTATTTTAGAGGGAACACAGGGAGCCAGAAGTTGGTAAGTATCGGCATCTAACTCCATCTCAGTTAACTGACCATTTAACCAAGGCGGAGCATCTAAGACGATCACACTGCGATTTGGTTGCAGCAGGCCATAGTAAACCGATTGGTTATTGGTTTTTACTCGAACATATCGTTTTGTCATATCTCAAGGTTAATCGAAAACCTAATCTATTGTGAGCAAATCTGGTAAGATGGTGAGTCCTTGCTTCTGAATACTAAAGATATTCATTGAAGTCAAATAGTTAAGAAGCCATCCAGTCCATAAGGAGTTTAATTTTCATGAGCAATCACTATGAGATGATGTACATTTTACGCCCAGACCTATCTGAAGAAAAGGTCAGGGAAGCAGTTGACAAATATCAAGGCTTTATTGCTGAAAGAGGTGCCGAAAATATCCAAATTCAAAATCGCGGTAAAAGAAGATTAGCCTATCCAATTAAAAAATTCTTAGATGGGATCTATATCCAAATGAATTATCAAGCGGATGGTACTCAAATCGCCCCTCTAGAAAGGGCAATGCGTCTGGGAGAAGAAGTAATTCGTTATATGACTCTTAAAATTAAACCCCAAGCCGAGTCAGTTGCTGAAGAAAATACAGAAGTTACAGCTACAGCTGAAGAAGAATAAAAACCCATTGTTTTTTACCTAACTTCTAGAATGTTTAATTTATCCCCTACTTTGACTATTCCTTCTTGGTAGGGCATCATATTTTCTCCGAACATGACCCCTTGATCTCCAAATTGCCGAAAGCTACCAAGAGTTCTTAGGGGTTCTTTTAATGTGTTTTTTGTTCCTTTTTTGGGATCGATAGTCGTTATAATGCAACGACTACAGGGTTTGACTACGGCAAATTTGAGATCTCCAAGTTGGATAATTTTCCAATTGTCTTCCTCAAAAGCCGTTTCTGTCTCGACCACGATATTGGGACGGAAATGATTCATAGATATTATTGGTGCAGCTTCTTGATAAGTTTCGGCGATACGACGATTTAACTCTGCTAGAGAAGCCGTAGCTGTGAGCAAAAACGGATAACCGTCGGCAAAGCTTACAGAATTTTCCTTGTTTAAGGACATTTTATGGCGTACTTTACGGATATATTTTGCTGATTGTCTAACTAAACGACATTCTTTATCTTGGTCGAGTTCCAATAAATTATGAAACCAAGCGGCTACTTCATCTCCTTGATCTATTGCTATGGTATTGTCACGCCAAATTTCTACAGCGATTTCTGCTCCTTCTAAGCTGGGAGTAAAGGTTAAGGTTGGCAGACTATTATCTTCTGTTGATAAAGAAATGCGATCGCCATCAAGAGTAATCTGAGCTTTAGCTAGTTGCGGGAATTGTCTTTGAGTTAGAAATTTACCCCGCTTACTAATTACCATCATTTCTCGATCCCAAAGGAATCCTTTGGCCATTACCTCAGCTTGTTGGAGTTTAATCCCTTGACAAGATTTAATGGGATAGACATAAAGTTCGGAGACGATCATATGATTTAGAAATCTAGCAACAGGTTTCGCGTGATATTTACGATTATTTTTATCTGTGAGAATTGCTATTTATCCGCTTGCTACTTCGGATTTGTTACTCATTAGTTTTGTAAAGCAAAAATCCCAATTCGTCCACCTCTTACTTCATAATTTACAATTTACTGCCATGATCACTGATCTTTTTCTAACGCGGCGGCAACTCTCAAAATTAAAGATTCATTATCAGGTGCGGCAATAATTTGTACTCCTAGGGGCAATGTTCCTGATTCTACTAGGGGAATCGATAATACAGGTAAGCCGATAAAAGATAGAGGCTGAGTAAAGCGACCTAAATGGGGACGAACTAAAATTTCCTCTCCAGCAATTGTAATCTTTTCTTGCCCCAGAAAAGGTGCGACGTAGGGCGTTGTCGGTGCCAGGACAATGTCGACTTGTTGAAAAATCCTTTGCATTTGACGATGATACCAAGAACGAAATCTTTGTGCTTGAAGATACCAAGAACCGGGAATTAAGGCTCCTGCCAGAAAGCGATCGCGGGTAGCCGGATCAAAGTCTTGGGGTCGCGATCGCAAATTAGCCAAATGTAAATTCGATCCTTCTACTGCGGTAATGATATAAGCTGCTGCCTTAGCGCGATCGCTCTCCGGGATCGTGATTGTTTCCCTCACTGACAACTTTCGGGCAATTTTCTCTACCGCTGATAACGCTTCACTCGTTGCTCCAGTAGCAAAATATTCGTCGGCTACGGCAATCCTTAAGCCCTCAATTCCCTGATTAAGTTTAGGCAAACAGGGTTGAATTGGTTCATTTGTACAAACCGGATCCCCCTCATCTGCTCCCTGCAAAATATCAAAAACTGTGGCAATATCTCTCACGGAACGAGCAAAAGGGCCAATATGATCTAAACTACTGGCAAATAAAAACGCTCCTCTGCGAGATAACCTGCCATAGGTGGGTTTAAAACCATAAACTCCGGCTAAAGCAGCAGGAACCCGAATCGAGCCATTGGTGTCCGAACCTAAAGTGATGGGAACTAAATTCGCTGCTACCGCCGCGGCCGAACCACCGGAAGATCCGCCAACAATCCTTCGGGGATCATGGGGATTGGGTGTCGCGCCATAATGACTATTTTCAGTGACAAAACCATAGGCATATTCATCCATGTTTAATGCTCCGACTAAAATTGCTCCGGCGGCTTGCAGCTTGGAGATCGCGGTGGCATCTCGTATTGCAGGGGGATTCTCTCGGTTAATTAATGATCCCGCTAGGGTAATTTCTCCTTCAATATCAAAAAGATTTTTTACCGCAAAGGGAACTCCAGCCAAAATTCCAGGATCATCTCCCTGAGCAATTATTTGATCTATCTTAATAGCCTCTGCGATCGCTCTTTCTCTAGTTACGCTTGTAAAACAATTTAACTTCCCATTTCGTTGGTCAATTTGGTTTAAAGTTTGGTCAATAATTTCTCTGGCGGTAATTTCACCCTCACGAATCTTTTGGGCGATCGCAACAGCATCTTGATGTAGATTCAAACTCTTAACCCCTTAAATCTTAATTATTGTTTAATTATTTTGCCTGGAAACTAGCTGCTGGTTCTATATCTTCTGATAATTCAAATTCTGTAACTAAAGAAGCAATTTTAGTAATTGCCACCCAATTTTCTACTACTTTTGGTAAATGCTGGGGCGCGATCTTTAAATCAAGCATTTTTGCTGTTTCTAACACATATTTTCTGGCATTTTCTTCTTGCTCAATCATCATATTCCTCCTCTTTAGTTAAAGTAAGTTTCTTGACGAATAAAGTTTCGTGACATCTAATGTTTACTAGTACTGATGTTCTTCGATTAATCCCTCCAAGAAACCATAGTTATGGAACGTTTAACTCCAGCTCAGAAAGAATTATACGATTGGTTAGTTGACTATATTCAGACTAGTCGTCATGCTCCTTCAATTCGACAAATGATGGTAGCGATGAATCTGCGTTCTCCCGCACCAGTACAAAGTCGTCTTGAGCGTTTACGAAGCAAAGGCTATATTGATTGGACAGATGGCCAAGCACGTACCATGAGAATTCTATATCAACAGGACAAAGGATTGCCAATTTTAGGGACGATCTCGGCTGGTGGATTAGTAGAACCAGTTACTAAATCGGAAGAAAGATTAGATTTGAGTAGTTTCTCCACAAAGCCAGATTATTATGTGTTGCGGGTAACAGGAGATAGCATGATCGAAGATTCGATTATTGAAGGAGATCTTGCCATTATGCGAGAAATTTCTGCTCTAGATGAAGCCAAAAATAATGATGTCGTAGCTGCTAGAGTACCAGGAGAAGGAACTACGCTCAAACGCTTTTATCGCAAAGGCAATCAAGTCACTCTACAACCGGCCAATGTCAAATACCAGCCGATCAAGATTGATGCTGATGCTCTAGAATTACAAGGGATTTTAGTAGGGATCTGGCGAAATATAGGAATTGAAAATTGAGAATTGAGAATTGACGAGCGACCCCGCGTCGGCGACAGACGTTTACCCAGCTTCGTGTTCTGGGCAAGGGAACGCGCGAGTTTGAGAATTAAAATTAAAAGCTTTCTCCCACAGTAAGAATACGAGATTTTCCTTGATTCGTTATGGTTGCTTTTTCTGAGGTCACCGACTCTAGAATCCAATTAGTGTCTTGAATCTTGTCTCCTAACCAAATTCTCTGAGTAATCCCATCAATCTTGAAGAA
>JBCCYD010000358.1:0-6549 GCA_039190385.1 Cyanobacteria bacterium P01_F01_bin.143
CCAATATTTAGCTACCGCGAGTAACGATAACACAGCTCGCTTAATCCAAGTTGAATACCGAATAAACAGCTTTATTTATCATGAAGCTCTTGTCTACCAAGTGGCATTCAGTCCCGATGGCCAATATTTAGCTACCGCGAGTTACGATAACACAGCTCGCTTAATCCAAGTTGACAACGGCGCAGAAATTGCTCGTATCACTCATGAAGCTCTTGTCTACCAAGTGGCATTCAGTCCCGATGGCCAATATTTAGCTACCGCGAGTGAGGATAACACAGCTCGCTTAAACCTAATAGATGCCAACAAGCTTATCGAAAAAACATGTGAAAGTTCGATTCAAAATCTCAGCATTAATTATTGGCGGCAATATATGGGGAGTGAACCATATCGCAAAATTTGTGATAATCTTCCTCTTCATCCTGATGTAATCCCTAAGTTTCTCAAAGAAGCAAGAAGTTTCGCAATCGAAGGTAACATCTCGGCGGCAGTTGCTAGTTATCAAGAAGCCCAAAAATTTGAATCTGAAATTGATCTTAATCCAGAGACAGAAGAAGTTGAGCAAAATCCTAAGCTGGTTGCTAATAAATTATTCGCGCCAACTAAAGTAGAACAAGCAAGAGATCTAGCTAGAGAAGGCAAAATCTCCGAAGCGATATCTAACTACAGAAAAGCACTGAAACTTGACTCGGAAATTGATCTTAATCCCAATACAGATGAAATTGAGCAAGATTCTAAACTGGTTGCTAATAGATTATTTGCCCCAATTAAATTAGAACAAGCGAGAGATCTAGCCAAAGAAGGCAAAATATCCAAAGCCATTTCTAACTATAAGAAAGCACAAAAACTTGATCCTGAACTAAAAATAAATACTCAATCCTGGAATACTCTTTGTCGGTTTGGGAGTATATATGGAAATGCGAAAAAAGTTCTCTTTGCTTGCGAAGAAGCGGTAACTCTCGCTGATGATCCGCAACTTAAAATACAAACTATTGATAGTCGGGGACTTGCCCGAGCCTTAACAGGAAATATTCAGGGCGCAATAGAAGATTTTCAAGCTTTTGCTGATTATGCTGGATTTCCCGAATCGGAAAAAGAACGACGTAGACAATGGATCGAAGCTCTACAAAATGGCGAGAATCCCTTTACAGAGGAAGTTTTAGAAGAATTGAAAAATGAATAAGAATGTTTGTCGCAAGCAAGCTCCTGAAACTGCCGATCAACTCGTGTTTCGCTCAACAATTGAAGCGATTTATCATTGGACTTACATTTTGATTAATCCTTTACTCTCTTTTTCCAAAGCCGAAATAGCAGCTTGAATTGTCTCAACAGCCTCTGGCTCAAAGTAAGGTTCTCCACATTGAGAACAAACATAAGCTTCAATAGCATCCCAACGAACATGATAACCCTTACGATTAATTGAAAAAGGAGCCGTTGATTTTTTCATTTCTCCTTGACAATACATGCATCTCATTGGCTTAATCTCATTTTATTATTTGGCAAAGTTGCACTATTTTTCTCTAGATTAAATATATTACGCTTGATAATGAAATGAGAGATGTAGTACGAGCGTCTCGCTCGTGAGCAAGATGCTCACACTACTTCATCAAATTCCGCTACTTCTAGCAAACCAGCCAACAACCACAACGAGAATGAGAAACGCAATCTGTAGCCAATTCTTTAATTCGCCAAATTTTTCAGTAATTTCCGGTATTGTTTGCACAGCCGTTTCCACATTTTTAACTCTAGCTTCAACTGTATTAATTTCCCCCTTTAGAGCTTTAATGTCACCTCGTACTTCAGTAATCTCTTGCTTAAGCTCAAATTTAACATTATCAATTTTGCGATCTAACTCATTGAATTTATCATCGATTTTCCTATCCAATTGATTAAACCCGTCTTTGATAAAATCTTTGAGCTCTTGAATTTCTGTATTGGATGTGGCTGTCATTGTTTTATGTATCGTCAGGCAGAAATAGATGAGAAAGTGCAATCAAGAAAAGCCTGGAGTTACGCGATCGCAATTTAATCAAATTCTACCACTTCTAGCAAACCACCCAATAACCGTAGCGAGAACAAGAAAAGTAATTTTAAGTAGGTAAGCAAAATCGTTTGTATTTCTATCTATAAAGTCGTAAAAGTTTTAGTCACAGTAATCTTTCCTCCCCTGCTCCTCTGCACCTCTGCTCCCTCTGCTTTTCAAAAGTGCACAATTTAATGTTGCCAAGGTACTTGAATGTAGCGATTCTTGATGCAAATAATAGATACTTTAAAGCAGTAGGCTGTAGGGCAATGTTGACTATTTTCACCCTAAAACCTACTGCTCAACGGAATAACAAATTATACTAAGCCAACTTCATGAGCTGTACGGAAGAACATCGATGCTGCACGATGATGAACAGCTTTTTCCTTTCTGAGTAACCGATAACGAGCCTTTTCTCGAATATTAGTTCCTACCGCAGACTGTTCTTGATTGCTTGTGGGTCGGTTGTTATAAGCCACACCACGATAAGTTAGGTTTACAGGTGGTTGCAAGACAAGTGGCTTTTTAAGATTATGAAACCGCCAATCTAGTCCACGAAACTTACCAGTAACTTCACCTTCTGCAACTGCAACTTGTGGGGGATTGTAGTCATAACTGACACCACGATAAACAAGTTTCATCTTTTCGCCTCCAATAATCATGACATTAAGGTTGAGGCGCGTTCCTTCGGGCTTTTCCCTACTTCCGTCTCTCAAAAATATTATTAAGAGATGAACGATTAATTTATTTTCTGTATCTATTGTTACAGTTTTGAGTTTTAATGTCAAGGTATTTTGACTTTCTTCATCCCGGCAAATATGCCCCATGAAAACTATGGGGAATCCTGCTCGGTAAAGCGAGACGACATAGCGGTTCTTCCTCAAGACGATCGCACTGGTAAATTCTGACTTCACTACGATCGCGATCGCCATCGTACACAACACTAAGTAACCAACCCAGTTCAGGATTATCGGGGTGAGCAACATAAATCGGTTCACTAGGATAGATATTTTCTCCCATATCTGCGATCGCGACATCACCCGTATGACGATCTAAGCAGGCGATCGCGTTAAAAAAATCCTGTTCTGGGATTGCTCCTGCTCGATGAGTCGAAAAATAGGTATAACGCCAAGGCTGAGAAACCTTATGGGGTGCCACAATCGGAAATTCACAGGGCAAATCTAATAACTGATGATTGCTGATAACACAACCTGTTTGGGGATCTATCTTGACTTCCCATAATTTCCCCTCAGCTGAAGTTTCAGTCCGACCGCTAGCAACTTCCTTGAGATATTGATTGGTCGAAAAATCATCATAATGAATAAATTCGATCGCGATCGCACCATCTTGATCTTCATAGCCATTCGTAAAATGCCATTGATACCAGGGTTCGGTGGTGTTTTGACTGACGAGTGAAAGATTTTCGCGATCGCAAATTAAAATTTTTGTCCCCAATTGGGGACACCATTGCATCGCTTCACTATAGGATTTTACTCCTATAATGACAGGAAGTAACTTGACTTTCACAGGAGAAATCAGAAAGACCAGATATTTTTGAGTCAAGACAAAATCGTGAATCAAAGGAACATCAGATAACGCGATCGCATTTTGTCGAATAACTTTTCCTGTTTTATCGCATCTATATAAATTAATCTTGGTGGGTTTTCCTGGGGTGACGCCGAAATTATAAATTTCTCTCGTCTGAGGATCGATCTTGGGATGAGCCGAGAAATTAGATTTGAGAGTATGTCCTAAATTATCAATGCCTGTAGTTTCTAAATTATGTAAATCCAAAGCATAGGGTTTGCCCCCTTCCCAAAGAGCCAGCAGGCGATCGCTCAAAGGTAAAACTGAAGTATTAGCGCTGTTCTTGACGCCTTTGAGCCAATTATTCCAAAATCCTCCCGAGGCTCTCATGCCATAGTTAGCATACAAATAGCGGTTGGCTTTGGTTTCTGCCCGATAACCAGGAGTTTGCACATAGCGATAGGTCGCGATCGCTTTTCCTTCGGCAAAATGCACAGCCAGAATTGCCCCATCACCATCAAACCAATGTCCGACCTTATTTCCTCCGATTTCTAATCTGGCTGGTCCATTACGATATAACGACCCTTTTAACTGAGGTGGAATAGAACCAGAAATTACGGACAAAGGAGTCAGGGGAAATCCTTGGGCAGGAGTCTCTAAAACTTTTGACCAAGTAGTGGTAGTTTTATTACTAATTATCATAAATACAATATAGTAATTTTTGAAGATTTATAGGGAGCAAAAACTTTTAGTTTCTTGCCAAATAACCTCCATTTTATCCCTCAGACCATGATCACTATCGAGACTAATTAACTTAATTTCAGGGCGTTGCTTGGCATAGTCGAGGCTAGCTTGGAGAGGAATCGTTTCATCATTTTTGCCGTGGAGAATTAAGGTGGGTATTTTTTGTTGGAGTTTATCCTCTTTATATTGAGTTATATCCTCATAAAAGCGATAGCTTAGGGGTAATGGTTTATCTTCTTTGTAATGGTAAACCTCTAAAAATCCCGACTTTTGCCATTTTTGTATTTCCTCTGCTCCTAATTTACTGCTCCAGTAGGAGACAAAGTTAAATGCGGGAGCAAGTAGGACTAAACGTTGAATTTGGTGATATTTCTCAGCGAGCCAAACGGAGGTTAAGCCGCCAAAGCTAGAGCCAATTAGGGTAACCGGTGTTCCTGTTTGATTGAATTGGGCAACTGTTTGGTTGATTTGTCTTGTTAGGGTGAGATTAGTAAAATCATTTTGATTGAGATCTAAAAGTTGTAGATCAAGATCTTGTTCTCGAAAGCGATCGGCTAAATATTGGGCTTTATGGGATTGGGGACTCGAAGCAAATCCATGAAGATAGATATATTGCATTACATTTTTCTGTTGAGGCAAGCATGAAGATTTAATCCATGTTTCTGGGGGATTTACAGATAAATTTTGTCCACAGATAGACACAGATGAACACAGATGATTGTCTCGTGACGCGGATAGTGATATTGGATGTTTTAGCTACAATTGGCAGACATATGCGGAGTGCGAGAATTGAGATTATCTGTAGCATAGGCAGTTAAGATAATTTTTCCATCTTCCGTTTTGACAATACCTCTGGCTGGATAAATATTTCCCATGCTGGTTTGGATGGGTTTGATATCGCGAGCAGTAATCGGTTCATCGACTAAGATGATTTCAGAATTAAAAGGATTGGTCGGGATGAAAGGAACTCCACCTTTCCCTTTGATATTTAAGCCGCTAGCTATACCCGAAGCGCGATCGCTTTGGCAAGCTTGAGCTACTGTTTGTTCTGATTCAATGATACTGTTAGGTAAATTAATCTCGGTTTGTAGATTATTAGTATTAGGAGTAAAGATGGAAACTGTACCATCTAAACCAAACTCAGAACTAACATTAATATCATTACTTAAATCGTTTAAAGGACGTTCTTGAATGCCAAAAAGAGCTTCTGCATTAATATTAATATTTCCTCCATTACCTCCTACTGCATCAGCAATAATATCATTATTTTGATTAGGAAAAGCTACTATAAAACTGGTATCAATGACTATGTTACCACCATTAGCATTATTAAGAGCTTGTGCAGAAATTAAACTCTGATTACGTAAAGTTATATTTTCACTAACTTCTAAATTAATATTTCCAAAATTTCCAAATGCAGTTGCAGCGCTAATTTCTCCTTTATTTAATTCAATAGTATTAGCTGCTATTTCTATATTCCCAGGATTTCCTTGTCCATTACTTCTTACCGTCAATCTGGCATCATCAGTAATTACTAAAGAATCGGCAGTGAGATTAATATTTCCTGCATTTCCTGCGGCATCTGTCCCCACTTCGGCTTTAATAGAAACACCATCATCTAAAGTGATATTTTTTACAGCATTAATTGTTATATCCTGTCCATTCCCTTGACCAACAGTTCCAGCGTCCAGTCTAGACTCTCCATTGATTAAGATAGAATTACCTGTAATACTAATACCACCTGCATCTCCTACTGCTGTTTCTCTAACTCGGCTAGAAATACTAGTTTCTTCTGTGATAATTACAGAGTCTTTAGCAATAATGCTTACTAAACTGGCATTTCCTTGGCCACGAGTATTTCCAATTATAGTAGAATCTCCTTTTATTTCGATAGTATTAGCTGAGAGAGTTATTGTTCCTGCGTTTCCTGTAGCATCAGGACCCACTTGAGCAATAAGTAAAGCATCATCATCTAGAGTTATATTGTCTGTAGCTTTAATTGAAATAGCCTTTCCATCCCCTTGAGCACGAGTCCCAGCATCAAGATTAGTATTTGTAGATATCAAGACAGAATTTCCTATAATGCTTATTCCACCTGCATCTCCTACTGCTGTTTCTCTAACTCGACTAGAAATACTATTTATAGCGGTTCTCAAATAGATGAGATACACTTAATTTAAACCTAGTCAGCTAATTTAGAATGAAAGCATATTCACTTGATTTAAGACAAAAGATTATTGATGTTTACGAACAAGAGG
>JBCCYD010000359.1:0-6540 GCA_039190385.1 Cyanobacteria bacterium P01_F01_bin.143
GGGCAATTACAATTACTCAACTCTTCTTTGCTTGGTAGTTTCACATGATTTTTCTTCCCCCTTGACAAATTTCCTAATTCCTTAACTTGTGACCAATGGATATAGGGTTCTACAGGGTAGTGTGGCTAAGATCAGTCGCTGCCTCCTGTGGGTAAAATCTTTAAGGAACATAGGTTCTAGGTTTTTGGAGGTGAGAAACCACAAAACACCTCGTCGGGCTGGGCTTGTACCTGACGCTTGCCCAGCTCTGTGTTCTGGGTTAAACCGCCGTAGTGAGAAAAATGGAGTACCACGAAGGAAGTTCTCTCTGTTCATTTTTGAGCTTGGGGAAGCCCGCATTGTATGCGAAGCATCAATGTCGGGAGAAGTCACTGCTTACTCTAAACCAACAACGTATTCAAAATTTCCTTCACCAACATTCTTGGTTAGAGTCTGGATGATTTGCTTTGAATTATCGTAAGGCCCTGACATGAAAAATGGCTTTCCTTCGCGACCAAAAGTTAATTTTAGTTGGTTATCCCAAGTCCCTAAATGTTTTTGGGTTTTCTGAAAATCTCTATGGGGCTTGAATCCTAGCTCGACAGCATAGTCGATCGCGCCATAGACAATTGCCTGGGCTTGTTCTAAGCTAATCTCTTGATAACCTTCGGGATAACCTTGATAGATCATTTCAATAAATTCTCGGTATTCGACGCTATCCATTTTTCGTTCACCGATGGTATCTTTTAGCCCCAAACACCAATAATCAACCATATAGCTACAAACAACAAAACGCTTGTACCCGGTTTTTCTTGTAACTATAACCATTCCTAAACCGCTAAAACCCTGCTCATCAGACTCCTGATTATTAAAAAAAAGTTCTGCACATTTAGCATCAACTAAACATTCGGCAATTGGCGCTAATTCTCCAGTTTTACCTTTGGCGATCGCAGTTTGTTCGGCATTTTTCTTGATCAAAGAATTTACTTGAGAGGCTTTTAATCCCAATTTACGGGCAATCTGCTTGGAGGTTAAACCTTTAGCTCGTAACTCTAAGATTTCTGATTCTGGGGTCATAGGGAAAAGTGAGGTGGGAACAGTAAATAATATTATGATGCGTTGGAACATTTTTTCATCAAGGCATTCATACTTTTTAATGAAGAGAATCACTACTCAAACTAAGATCGCGATTATTTTCTATAATGAGATTTAAAAGAAAAGTTTTTTAGCGCAGCAAGTAACGAATCTCAACGCGATCGCATCTCTGATGAATAAAGACAATGAGCTAAATCCCGTGAACAACAGAAAGAGGTAAGCTTAGACGTATTTAGCTTTCTTGTTAGGTTGCAAGGGAGCGGGGAGCAGGGAGCAGGGAGAAAGAGGGTTATAAGTTCTTGCTCTTATTAATCAAAAATGCAACTTACATGCGTCCAAGCTTATAAAGTAATTTAATCCTTACTACACATTATTGAAAAAATATGGACTTTAGGCAGTATGCTTCTCACAATAGACAATTCCTCTTTAGAATACTTAAAGGCGGCCAAAGAAAATAAATTTTAGCCACTTATGAGTTAATACCTCGCTGGGGGCCTGGGGCTTACAAGGGTAGGTTTTTTACAATTAAGAAGAATCAGAAATAAATGAATGGCTAGGATGATTGAAGGGTAAGGGGAACAGACGACCAAAAGTGATAGGCTTCCCCATGAGTAATCGCGCTAGTATGGTTAACAAACCATTAAGAAAACACGAGAGATGACGCAGAGGAAGAGCTGAAGTTGATTGCTCTGAATCAGAAATTAACTTTTCATGAGATTGAGCTTCTTGTTCTCCACCCAAAGTAATCGTCCAGAGAAGGGCGACCGCCATTGCTAGCCATTGCCGCTCAGCTCGCTCAGGGTTTCTTAAGCGAGTGCGTTGCCATTGCCAGCCATCACTTTTGACATCGCGATAGGAACATTCAATCCAAGAGCGAAAACCATACCAACAAACATTAGCCTCATCGGGATTTAAATCAGTAAGGATGAGCCAAGGGTCTGTGTAGCCTTCATCCCATCTAGCTAGTAGAGTACAGTCAATGGGATTGGTTTTAAAGCAAGTCACCTTTCCTGACCAGCTCATTCCCTGAGATGGAACTACTTCTACTAAAGGCTTCCATGAAGACGAAGAAGGCAATTGATATTGACCTTGATGGTTAATTCTCAGAAAAGGATGCCAACCTAAATTGACAATTGCCTGGAACAACCAATCTGCATAAAGTCCTCGATCTGCTCTACGATAACTTTCCAATCTCTTGGGATAATATCTTTGAGATCGCAGAATAGTTCTTTCCAGTATGGTTTCCAACTCCCTTTTTCTGTCCCTTTGACTATTTTCCACGCGACGGGAATCCCACTACCTCGATAAAGAACATTAATTGAAAGAACTGTAAACTGTTGTCCATTACTTGTGGCATCCAATGCTATTGGCAGTTCTTTGGTGTTTTCTGGTAATAAATCAAGTACCCATTGCAGTAATGAAGCAAAACATTCTTTAACTTCTAGAGATACTCTTTTATTGCCTTTTTTGGCTTTTGCTGTACCTTCTTTGTCCCATTCCTTTAATCTTTGACGTGCCGTATTTTCTTTTTCCTGGTTGATTCTGGCAATTAAAGTTGAAACTCTTGTCAAGCTGCTCGATTGTGTCATAACCATTCCGAAGCTCCAACTTGCTAAGCCAGCAATTTGCGGTAAGCTTAAATTCGGGAACCTCTGGCTGACAATTTGTTTCCAGTTCTTGAGATGTTGATTTAATTTCATCTGAGCAAAGTTTTTCTTAACTCTTATTCATACTTTTACCTTATTGCTGAGCTTTTACTCCCCCCTTTGTAAAAAACCTACCCTTGTAAGGGGAAGGAGATGGGTAAACGCAGATAAAAATACAGATAACACTGTTTAGTGATCGAGTTTTACAAGAGGTCTACTATTTCATAGTTTGCAAACGATCGCGGGTCTTTTTTAAAGTATTTTGGGGCAAGGGAACATAACCAACGGAAGTAATCTCAAACCGATTTTCTTTGGCTAAAAAATAGTTGCCAAAGTCTTGAACATCATAGTTTTTGCTCAAGGATTGTTGGCTGACATAGAAGTATAAAGGACGACTTAGGGGATTATAGTTGCCATCTCCTAGGGAAATCTCATTTGGTTGCACGCAGCGACCTTTTTGATTCATCACAGAGACAATTTTGACTGTATCTTGCTCAGTATTATTTACCTTGAAGGAAAAGAACCCAAGACTCTGGGGATTTTGCGCTATGTGCTTAATTATGTCGCGATCTTCTGCTCGCTCTTTATAACTTTCTCTGATTGTCCCATTCTCTCCGACGATCGCTGTGGTGAAGTAGTCAGAGGTTTCTGAGTTAATCAGTTTGCCAAATAGCTGAAGCTTTTTCTCGGGATAGCGATCGCTAATTTGACTCCAATTCTCTAGGCTTTGATTATTGCTATCACCCCAAATTTTACTTAATTCACTGAGTTTGAGACATTCTAGCCAATCATTTTGATGATTAACCGCGATCGCGATGCCATCAAAGGCAAAGGGAACTTCTATATATTCAATGCCATTGGCCGAGCAGAGAGCCATTTCAATCTGGTTCATCTCCCGAGAAGCGTTGGCAATATCGATTTCTCCATTACATAATTTCTTGAAACCTCCATCGGTACCCGATCGCCCGACAACTATTTTGACATGCTCATTATTACTTACATATTTAGCTGCTACGCGATCGGAAAGTGGCGATATGATGCGGGAGCCATCAATTAAAATATTATGCTCGTAGGAATCATCTATTGTCAGATCTTGCAAGCTATTATCAGCTTTTATCCCAATCTCTGTTTCTGCTTGAGCAACTTTTTTTTGCACATATCCGGTGGGAGTAATATTCCATTGCACTTCTCTGGTCACCAAAAACCCTTTGGATTCCATGGTCAGAATCGCCTCATTAATAGCTTTTTTAAAGCTATCATCACCTTTGGGTAACCCCATTGACCAAGGAACCGATAGTATCAGGGGTAATGCTTGATGCCATTGTTCAGACCATTCAGGATATTGCAAAATCGCGGCAATTTCGGAGTGGCTGGAAACCAGCCCAATACAACTTTGCTCTTTTAGCGCGATCTTGACTTCGTCGAAACTCCGAAAATCGATTAACTCAAATCCCATGCGAGAAAGAGCTTGATTCCAATAGCCGCCTCTAATTCCGCAAACTTTGTGACCTTTGAGTTGTTGCCAACTATTGATGCCATTATGTTTACGGGTTAGAAAGCTAAAGCCCGAGGAATAGTAATGGCGACTTAAATCAATTTCGGTTTTATTTTGGGGCAAATCACGAATTGACGCGATCGCCAAATCAATCTTGTTGGTCTTGAGAAATTCTACTCTTCTACTAGGCTCAAAAATCGGCACAAACTGGACTTTTTCCACTGAACCAAGAATTTGCTTAGTGATAAAGCGAGCAATATCAATTTCTAAACCAACATTTCTTCCTTCAGAATCAAGAAAAGCAAAGGGTGGGGAATCGGTGCTAACTCCAATGATAATTTTGTCCCTTTGGCGAATCTTAGTTAAGGTATCTTCTGTTTCCTCAACTGAGTTTGGCTCTGATGAATTGGGCGACAACCTAGCACAAGCATTTAATAACCCAAGGCATAAACAAAATATCAGCGATAACTTAGCGAATCCTCTCCCCATTTTCTTTGATCTCAATCTTACTTTTTATGCAAGTTTAACTTTAACCAAATCGTCTTCGGTTTTAAATTCATAGACAGTTAAAGGTTCTTGGGCTGGACCAGTAATCACACTGCCATCAATACCAAATTTGGAACCGTGACAAGGGCAAACTAATTCTCCAGTATTGCTTTTCCAATCAACATCACATCCTTGATGAGGACATGCGGGGTTTAAAGCAGCAATCTGGCTACCATTAGAGACGATAATTACTTCTAATTGTTTATCGTAAAGAAACCCTTTGGTATTTAGTTCTTGATTGGTTCCCACAGCGACAAACCCCTCGGCATCAGGAGTTGAATCGATTTCGGGAGCTGCCGATACCTCAGGCTCAGCAGTAGTAGTCGAAGAACTGGTACCAGAAGAACAAGCAGCAATTGTCATCGGTAAGGATGAGGCCAACATCCCCACACTAACCCAACTTAAAAATTTACGACGTTCCATGTTCTCTCCTCATAGATCAATATTTATTGTCCCGATCAAATAATACAACGCGCTATTTCTCAATCTGCTGTCTGAATTAATACAATTTGTTATTCATGGAGGTTTTTAGTTCTTAAAATGAGACAATATAATATACTCTTAAAAGAATGCGTGCTAAATGATTTTTGTTGGAGTATATAATTGCCATCTATAGGAGTCTACTATCGTATTCAAACTCCCACCCAAACAGAACAAGATATCCAAATGCAGATCAATAGTTTAGAAATTTGGGGTAAAGCAGCTCAAAATTTCTTTCAAAGTGATATCCCAAAAGTAAAAGCTTATGTAGGCAAGATTCCTCCAGGTAAAGCAGGGATTGAGTTTACAACCGATGTTATACCTGATTCGAATACTCCGCCCCATTTAGCATATTGGAGTGGCGATCGCCAAGGTGTAACGACCGTAGATGGTTACGCTAAACTGAAAGTATTGACTATCACTCGTCATCCATAATGACTACAAATCCCAGTCAAAATCTAGTTCGATTAGAAGATAGCATCGCTGAAACGAATCTAGTTGCCATAATTCGGCAAGAACCTGCTGAAATTACCAAATTGCAGGAACTTGAATTTAATCGCAGTTATGATGATTTAGATTATTTGGTTTTTGCAACTTTATCTTTACCTTCAGGCCATAAAGTTGCTTTGGTTCGTCATGAGAATTCCCCAGCTCCTGGTACAGAGATTTGTGTAAAGTATAATCAGCCGAATGTCGCCGTAGTTATTAAAGAAGCTCTTACTGAGATGAATCTTAGCCCCAATGATCTGACTTGGATTCATCCAGAACATGAGCAAAAGTTAAATAAATTAAAAGTTTTTAGAACAGTAAATCTTGCTAACTGGCTTAAAAATTCAATAGAAGAAGAATGGCAAACTTTAGAAGAAGTTTTGGGTTCGAGACAAGGATTTTTATTGTTCTCTGCTAGAGGTGTCAATATGACTAGAGCAATAGCAATCAATTTTAGAGAAGAATCAACATCTATTTCAGTAGCTTTCGTAGTGCGTATAATAGAACATTATTCTGATAACTTAGCTATATTACTAGAAATATTATCCTTAGACCATCAAAGTTGTCTTCCATTAAATCTTAAATTAGCGGTATTAGACTATACAGGAAATCTTTTTACCATGGTAGAAAGTATTAATCAAGATATAGGATTAAGACTTAACATAGGCTGTTGTCTTGGAGATAGATTTAGCGTCACAATTACCTTAGATGATGAAAAAAAGATATTTGATTTTGTAGCTTAATTCTTTTTCCCAATCAAAATTCCCCAATCTCTAAACATTAATCGACAATTGATCACTAATATTAGAA
>JBCCYD010000360.1:0-6531 GCA_039190385.1 Cyanobacteria bacterium P01_F01_bin.143
GCTGGATCTATAATTTCGTAAGTCTCTCGATTTTTGATAACACCATCTTGATGAATCCCCGATTCATGAGCAAAAGCGTTTCCACCGACAATTGCTTTATTGGGTTGGACGAGTATTCCGGTAGAGTTGGAAACTAAACGAGATGACCTATAGATTTCCTGGGTATTAACATTAGTTAGAGGTTTATCTGAATCCCTGGCATGAACTCCAAAGAACCGTGAGTTCCAAAATGCAATACAGCATCGGCTTGCCAGATTTGCTCTAAATAGGTGTAATAGGCCGCAAATCCATGATGGGGAGAAGCAGATTTGGAGAACAGCAATAGCATGGGATCACCTTCGTAACCGAAAGTGGGCTGCACTCCGATAAAAACATTACCGAAATGTTTACCGTAGATTAAAAGATTTTGACCGTCGCTATTAAGATTTCCTGGCGGGGGTCCCCAATTTTCTTCTAACTTACTAGAGTAAGGAGTAAATCTTTCATATTCTTCTACCGACATGCGATGAGCAATATTCAACTCGGGAGAAGCATATTGTGCTGTCGCATCATTGATTACTTGTTCCATCAACTCTTGGGCTGAGTTAGGGAAATTCTGGACATCATAGCCATTGCCCTTAAGTCCTTTCATGACTTCATAGATTGAGCCAAAGACATCGAGATACGCTGCTGTGCCCACATTTCCTTTATCGGGAGGGAAACTAAAGACAGTGATGGCAACTTTTTTATCTAGTTTGGGCTTCTTGCGCAGATTACCCCATTTCATGGCACGTTTTGCGATCGCTTCTATACGATCCTGCAACGCGATCGCGCGACCTGTATCTCCATCACGACCGGAAACAATAATCGGCTCAATAGCACCATCTAGCTCAGGAATCGCAATTTGTAATGCCACCTGTACAGGATGTAACCCTAATTCACTTTCTTCCCATTCTTCCGTAGTTTGGAACACAATCGGCAAGGCCACCATATAGGGACGATTCAAGCGTTTGAGCGAATCAATTGCTTTGGGATGATCCTGTCTTGCGGGGCCCCCAACTAGAGCAAAACCCGTGAGGGAAACTACAACATCGACTAAGGGTTGTTGTTCCATGCCATCAGTTACTTCCCAGAAATATTCATCCACTGGTTTAGAAAAATCTAAGCCGCCAGCAAATACAGGAATTACCCGCGCGCCCATAGCTTCTAGTTCCTGCACCATTGCTACATAATGAGCATCATCTTTGGTTACCAGATGGGTACGTTGTAAAACCAAACCAATGCAAGGAGCTAGGGGATCTTTAAGATCATCGTCAATATCGCTGCGAGAGTTGAACCAATTGAGATATTCTTTGACATCCTCAAACATTTCTGGAGCGAGGGGATGCCAGACTCCCATATCAGGATAGACAATTGGTTCCTCGTAGGTAACTCCAGCGGCAATACTTTTGTCTTGATAAACATATTTATCGGCCAACATCAGTAGGAAGTTTTCCAGGTTATCGGAGTTACCGCCTAACCAATATTGAAAACTCAACATGAAGTTGCGCGCGTCCTGAGCTTTTTCTACCGGCAAATATTTTAAGACTTTGGGTAAGGTGCGCAACAGCTTGAGCATGGAATCTTGGAAAGAACTGCCCGAGTTTTCCTTCCGCTTACGCATGAATTGCGCGATCGCACTTTTAGATTGTCCCAACTGCGCCATCGAAAAACTACCCATCTTATTGAGTCGCATCACTTCTGGCATTGAGGGAAAGACGATCGCAGCATCGAGGCGATCGCGATGGGGTGTCACCGCTGATACGACTTTCTGAGCCAAATCTTCAATGAAGATCAAAGACGCAATAAAGATATTCGCCTGAGCTATGTCTCGCTCGAAATTGGCGTAATTTTCTTCGTTTCGTAATTCCTCGATCAAATAACCACTTAGCTCTATAGCTAAATGGGGGTGATTTTTATTTATCTTCCTTGTAGCTTCAGATAGGGTACTTTGATACTGGGGCTCTAGCACGACATAGACCACCCTCAGCAAATCTCGCCCCCTGAGGTCTTCTGGCGTTACACGACGTATAGTGGAATTAACGCGAGTAAACATAACACTTGATTCTCCTTTCTCTAATTCGGGGCGACCGGCGATATACGGTTCCAGTTAAGGACTAGACCTAACTTAGACAACGGGTTGCTCCTAGACGTTTTTATCAAAAAATGTTGCAGAAAAACCGCAATTATCTTGATTTGACACAATTTTATAAAAAAATGGTCATATTTTGTTATATTTTTTTACATTTATAATGAGTGCACACTTCTGCGGTTTTTACAAAAATTTACAACCTTCTAATAATCTACCTCGCTAGAATGGCAATCAAAAATGGCAATCAAACGATCTTCGTCAAATAGCAAAGCTCAGTCCAATAACACACCTAATCAAGAGAGCAAAGCCAAAACAAAGAAGGTCAGTAATGGTGAATCTCGCTTGGTTTCAGCCAAGACCAATCAAGAAGAAACGGACAATCAGGAAGCAAGAATTCGTCCTCAAACTTTAACTGATTACATTGGGCAAAAAGAATTAAAGAAGATCCTCAAAATCGCGATCACCGCAGCCAAAGCTCGTCAAGAATCTTTAGATCATCTTCTATTATACGGGCCTCCAGGACTGGGGAAAACCACCATGTCCCTGATTTTGGCATCGGAGATGGGTGTTGATTGCAAAATTACGGCGGCTCCTGCGTTAGAAAGGCCGAGAGATATTACAGGTTTGTTAATTGGTCTCAAACCAGGAGATATTCTTTTTATCGACGAAATTCATCGCTTGAACCGCATGACCGAAGAGTTGCTTTATCCGGCGATGGAAGATTATCGATTAGATATTACGATTGGCAAGGGTCAAGCGGCAAAAACTCGGAGTATTTCTTTACCAAAGTTTACCTTGATTGGAGCAACCACTAAAGTTGGGGCTTTGAGTTCTCCGTTGCGCGATCGCTTTGGCTTAATTCAAAGACTGCGTTTCTATGAAGTGGATGAGTTAACAATTATTGTTAAACGGACTGCGGAGATTTTTAAGACGGTGATTAGTGAAGATGGAGCAGCGGAAATCGCCCGCCGTTCGCGAGGTACGCCACGAATTGCTAATCGTTTATTACGAAGAGTTAGAGATTATGCTCAGGTAGAGAAAGCTTCCGCGATCAACTTAGAATTAGCAGCGGCAGCTTTGGAGATTTTTGATGTGGATCAAAAAGGATTAGATTGGACAGATAGACTAGTGTTGAGTACGATGATCGAGCAATTTCAGGGTGGCCCTGTGGGCTTAGAGGCGATCGCGGCAGCCACAGGAGAAGATTCTAAAACCATCGAAGAAGTTTATGAACCTTACCTGCTACAAATTGGTTATTTAAACCGCACTCACCGAGGCAGAATCGCTACCGAAGCTGCCTACAATCATTTGGGATATCAAAAAACACTTTTTTAGGAGAAAAGCAATTAGCAATTAGCGATTAGCGATTAGCAATTAGCAATTAGCCATTAGCCATTACCCACGTCAACCCCTCCTGTAAAAACCAACTCCGCTGGGCCAGTCATATAAACCCGATCATCCTCGTTAGACCATTCGATTTCCAGACAACCACCAGGTAATTCCACTGTGCAAACGCGATCGCATTTCTGATTTAAGACTCCAGCCACTACCGAAGCACAAGCGCCTGTACCACAAGCGAGAGTAATACCAGCGCCTCGTTCCCAAACTCGCATCTTAATGTAATTTGGTTTGACTACTTGGATAAACTCAGTATTAATCCGTTCGGGAAATTCTGAGTAATGCTCAAATAAAGGCCCAATTTTTTCCAAAGGAATAGCATCACTGTCCTCGACAAAAGTTATGCAGTGGGGATTGCCCATGCTCACACAGGTTACAGCCCAGGATTGTTCGGCTACGGTGATGGTTTTATTAATTACTTTGTCATCCGCGGGCACTAGAGTTGTGGGAATTTCTTCTGCTGTGAGAAAAGGTTTGCCCATATCTACTTTGACTAGACCATTTTCGAGTAACTGAGGTGAGATTACACCAGCTAGAGTGTGAATTCTATAGGTTTGCTTAACTTTATCTATTCCTTCAAGATTGGCGATAAACTTGGCTAGACAGCGGATGCCATTACCGCACATTTCTGGTTCAGAACCATCGGAATTATAGATTCTCATAGTGTAATCTGTGCCCTCTTGACCAGGAAGCACGAAGATGACACCATCTGCACCAATTCCAAAATGGCGATCGCAAAGTTGCTGCGCTTGTTCTGGAGAAACTATAGTTTCAGGACTATGGCGATTATCAATCAGGATAAAATCATTTCCTAATCCTTGATATTTGCTAAACTTGTAACTCATTTTAAACCTTGTTCCATTCCAACCAATAATCGTTCTATTATGACTGAATTCGATACTGGTTTGCCTAGCATCAAAAAAATTCAAAGTTATATCAAAGACAAACAAGAAGTAGAGATCAAACTTGTCACCGATGACTTGGTTGTGGGCAAGATTCTCTGGCAGGATTCGATCTGTATTTGTTTAGAAGATCATTACAATCAATCTACGCTGATTTGGAAGCAGAGTTTAGTTTTTCTTAAACCCAAGGCTTGATAATAGTTTGAACTAAGAGCAATCAACTTCTCTGGGACTGAGCGATTTCGACTGAAGGATATAGACTATAAAAGTGCAAAATTTAGGAATCATTGCTAATTTCTACAATCGCGTTCCCTTGTAATAATAGTTCTAATGCATCAGGTAAAGTGGCGGTAAGTAGTTGTCGTAAGTTGCGATTGGTGACATTTCCACAGGTCAGCCACAAAATTTGCGGAGGTATTCCTAGTCGGCATACCAAGTCAATAAAATCGCTATCTTTAGTCATAATTACAGCATTTGTGGTTCGTGCTGCCTCAAAAATCTCAGTATCTTGAGCATCTCGTAGTTCAAGATCTCGCAATGCAGCAGCCTCTAGATTAAAATTATTTGTCAACCAGCTTGCCAGAGTTGGTGGTAGTTGAGCGTCAATCCAGATCTTCATGCTGTCAGTCTAGGAAAATCAGTACGTCGTGCTGCAAAAAGTAAACAGGCTTGAATATCTTCAGGTTCTAAATCTGGGAAATCTTCTAAAATTTCGGTAGTGCTGACATTTTCTGCCAACATTTCCAGGATGTCGGTAACACGAATCCGCATTCCTCGAATACAGGGACGACCTCCACATTGACCAGGGGTTTGGGTAATACGAGATAACAAGCTAGTCATAGATTTTATGATATTTCTGGCCTTCAGATTTTGTGATCAAATTTCATTTTATCAAACAGCTTTCTTGTCATGAATTAATGAGTGATTGAAATCTTGAATCTTCTCTAATATTATCGCGCTAAATTTTCATAAAAATATTTGATGCTTTCTTTATTTACGCTCGCCTAACGTTTATCAGTCATCCAGCTCATCTCTCAACAACGAATAAAGTTGTAGCCTATCTCGAATATCCTCTGCAAGTTGATCGAAAGTTATACAAATCACTTTACGAGAATCGATTAACACTTTATTGAGTCTCCATTCCAATCTGGCTTTATCTAAAGACGAAAGGAAAGATTTTCTGCCAATAATTAACATTCCATAAAAATCAATATTTTCACTTCCAAAAATGCTACGAAATTCTGTAGTGTTTTTAAAATCTTCCATTTTCCAAAACCAATCAATTATCTGGCTAAATGCATGTTCAAATCTAGGAGACCATTCAGATGTACTTCGGCTTTTTTTGACAAAAATACTATTTCTGGTAGCATCTTCAAATTCAATAAAGCAATAATTACGAGTAATTGAGTCTCCTACTACAAGATCGGCTCGAAAGTCTCCAAAAAAAGTAAATTCATGTTTGAGGATATCGAATCTATTTATATTGGGAACATATGAACCGAGAAAAGCAGATAGATGTAAGTTTTTCTTGAAAAAAGGCAATATGTCTTTAGCTTCTTGTAGTTCTTCGTTTTGTAGAAGCTTATCAAATTCATCAAGTTCTGAAACGCATTTGGTTAAGCTTAGCCTAAAAGGGTTTAGATTCCTCAATATCTATACCTCTTGTTTAAAAAAGATCGGTAATCTGTGAAGACGATCTCGACTTAATATGTCAGTAATGATAACCTCATTATTTTGATATTGAAAAATTATTCTATATACTTTGCCTAATTTAGCTATGAATCTATTTTGAGTAATATCTATTTTTTTCGCATTGATAAGAATGTTACTGGAGGGAAAATCTTCCAAAGATTCAATGATTTTTGTTGCTTCTTTCTGATCTTGAGGTTGTAAAGCATCGAGTCCTATTTGTGCTTTCCTTAGAAGATGAATTTTGTTTTTCATAATTGATTCAATCGAAACTTGAATACTATTTGTCTCAGTACAGGACAAAAAGCTTGAAAAGATGACAGAAGTGGGGTTTCATTAGAGTTGCAACCATCTTCAGAACTATGCCTTACCCATAACTATGGAAAAGATTGCCATGACTGTACTCTAATCATCAAAGAGCTAGAGAAATTA
>JBCCYD010000361.1:0-6522 GCA_039190385.1 Cyanobacteria bacterium P01_F01_bin.143
TTAGCAGAAGAAGATAAAATTTTAGCTACACCTACTTTGTCTAAAGTTCTACCACCTCCGGTACGAAAGATTATTGGTGATCTTTCTGATCGCGAGAAAGTATTAATTGGTTTAGATTTGTTGTATGAGGAAATCCGCGATCGCAGTTAATGAAGCTTGAATGCATACGGTTAAAGAAACAAACTAGGATTGACGTTGAAATATGTTCCTAATTTTTTAGCAATCTCTTTACTAATAGCTCGTTTTCCATTGACTATAGATGAAATTAAACCTTTTGAAGAGCTAATAATTCCTACCAAATCGTTTTGTTTTGTGCCATTAGATTCTAATAGATGCTGTAAGATTTCATGGGGTGAGAGATTACTCCAATCTTCTAACTCATAAGTTTGCTCTTCATAGTCTTCTATCAGTTTCACAAGCAATCGAAATAAAGTTGTTTCTTCTGGCGTACGGTTATTTTTTTTGGCAATAAGGTTTTCGGTTACGGCTAGATATTGTAAGTATTCTGCTTCAGTTTCAATGATCTTGGGGATAATTTGGCTTTTATCTAAAAGTTGAAGGTAATTTTTCTTATTTAAAGTAAGGGTCATTTTTCCATTGCTCCCTGTCATACTCAGCATGGGTTAAAAAATATTTAAAATATGCCACTTTTTCAGAATAATCAATATCAAGAATCAGACGATATTTATTGCCTTTAAGATTAAAAACAGTAAAATTACCTACTGCTTCAGCATCTCGATAAGTTTGTTGGACTTCAATTAAATTTTGCCATTGTGCTTGTTTAATAGTTCGACAAAAAGCTTGAATTACTTTAGTCGCGTCTGGATACTTGGATGCTGACTGTTTGAGCTTTCCAGCAGAAATTAAGTGCATATTGTTTTCAAATTGAAAACTTTTAACTTATGTTTGCATATTGAAAACTTTTTGTCAAAAAATCAATACTTTTCTGCCTAAATCATCGAAGAAAAGTTGTGACATACTTCTGACTTTATGCGAAACGTTACAGAGGATAACTTTTTCCCTAAAAATGCAAAAATGGATAGATACTAAAGACTTGCATTACATAAACTACTATGGTTACTTCTTTACCTTATATGAGCGGCAGTGAGATCCGCGATAAATTTCTCAAATTCTTTGAATCTAGACAACATAAAATTTTACCCAGTGCTTCTCTCGTCCCCGAAGATCCCACAGTTCTGTTGACGATCGCGGGAATGTTACCCTTCAAACCAATATTCCTCGGGCAAGAAAAAGCACCTCAACCTCGCGCTACGACATCCCAAAAATGTATCCGCACCAATGATATTGAAAATGTAGGACGAACTGCTCGGCATCATACCTTCTTCGAGATGCTTGGTAACTTTAGCTTTGGTGATTACTTCAAAGAACAAGCGATCGCCTGGGCTTGGGAACTGTCGACCGAAATTTACAAACTACCTCCAGATCGCATAATTGTCAGTGTGTTTCAAGATGACGATGAAGCCTTTGCTATTTGGCGCGACAAAATGGGAATTCCTGCCCATCGGATTCAGCGTATGGGAGAGAAAGATAACTTCTGGAAATCTGGGGTAACTGGCCCTTGTGGACCTTGTTCGGAGTTGTATTACGATTTTCACCCAGAATTAGGCGATCGCGATATCGACCTAGAAGATGACAGCCGATTTATCGAGTTTTATAACTTGGTATTTATGCAATATAATCGCGATGCCGAGGGCAATCTTACACCTCTAGAAAATAAAAATATTGATACAGGTTTGGGATTAGAGAGAATGGCGCAAATTCTCCAACAGGTACCGAATAATTATGAAACAGATTTAATTTTACCCATTATTAAAACTTCGGCTGAGATTGCGAGTATTGACTATTCCAAGGCTGATGAGAAGACCAAAACCTCTTTTAAAGTAATTGGAGATCATGTGCGTTCCGTGGTTCATATGATCGCTGATGGGATAACAGCTTCCAATACCGATCGCGGTTATGTGTTGCGGCGTCTAATTCGTCGGGTAGTACGTCATGGAAGATTAGTCGGCATTGAAGGTAATTTTATTAATCAAGTAGCTGAAAGCGCGATCGTCTTATCAGAATCAGCCTATCCCAATGTGCGGGAAAGAGAAGAATTTATCAAAAATGAATTACAAAAAGAAGAGACCCAATTCCTCAAAACTTTAGAGCGAGGAGAGAAGTTATTAGCAGAGATTTTAGCGAAGAACCCAAAAAAAATATCTGGAGTTGAAGCCTTTACCCTTTATGACACCTATGGTTTCCCCTTAGAATTAACCCAAGAAATTGCTGAAGAACAGGGTTTGACTGTTGATGTAGAAGGCTTTAACACTGAGATGGAGCAACAACGCGATCGCGCTAGAGCAGCCCATGAAACTATTGATCTAACAGTACAAGGTAGCATCGATCAATTAGCAGAACATATCCATCCCACAGAATTTTCTGGTTATACCGAACTGCAATCCACCGCGAAAGTAGCGGCTATTTTACTAGAAGGTCAATCTGTAGAAGTTGCTGAAGCTGGTAACGAGATTCAAGTGATCTTGGAGCGTACTCCTTTCTATGGTGAATCCGGGGGACAAGTAGGAGATAAAGGTTATCTTTCGGGGGATAATTTGTTAATTCGGATCACAGATGTCCAGAAAGAATCGGGTTTCTTTGTTCATTACGGAAAAATTGAGCGGGGAACTCTCAAGGCAGGAGATACTGTAATTGCCAAAATAGATCGCTCTTGTCGTCGTCGGGTGCAAGCAAATCATACGGCAACTCATTTATTGCAAGCGGCTTTGAAGAAAATAGTTGATGATTCGATTTCCCAGGCAGGTTCGTTAGTCGATTTTGATCGCTTGCGTTTCGATTTTAACTGTCCTCGCGGCTTGAAACCGGAGGAAGTGCAACAAGTTGAAGAGTTGGTCAATAGTTGGATTGCTGAGGCTCATCAAGCAGATATAAATATTATGGAGCTAGCAGAAGCGAAAGCTCAAGGCGCGATCGCAATGTTTGGTGAGAAATACTCAGCCCAAGTCAGAGTTATCGATTTTCCTGGCGTTTCCATGGAACTTTGTGGGGGAACCCATGTAAACAACACTGCCGAAATTGGAGTTTTTAAAATTATCGCAGAAACAGGTATTGCTTCAGGCATTAGACGGATTGAAGCCGTAGCTGGAGCAGCGGTTTTAGATTATCTCAATGTTCGAGATAAGGTGGTTAAAGAATTAAGTGAAAAATTTAAAGTTAAACCCGAAGAAGTAGGGGAAAGAGTTAATAATTTACAAGGTGAGCTCAAGGCAACTCAAAAGGAATTAGCTGCTATCAAACAAGAATTAGCTGTGGCTAAATCTGATGGTTTGTTATCTCAAGCAGAAACTTGTGGTGATTTTAAAATTCTAGTGGCCAATATGGGAGAGCTTGATGCCAAATCTTTACAGGCAGCAGGAGAAAGATTACAACAGAAATTGGGTGAATCAGCGGTAGTTTTAGCTTCAATTCCCGCAGAGGGGAAAGTAAGTTTAGTTGCAGCTTTTGGTGAGCAAGTGATTAAAGGCAAGAAACTTCAAGCAGGTAAATTTATTGGTGGCATTGCCAAAATCTGCGGTGGTGGAGGCGGAGGAAGACCGAATCTTGCCCAAGCTGGTGGTAGAGATGCTAGTAAGCTGGAAGAAGCCTTGGATACTGCAAAGCAAAAATTAATTGCAGGGTTAAGTTAAATCGATTGGGTGGGTTAGTTTCCACCTTTATGACTGGATTGATTTGGTAGGATAAACGCATTAAAACCTTGAGTAAATAACCATAGTACCAATAGGCCGAGGTAGATTCTAATGAGCAAAAAATATCTCAAGTTCTCAATTTGGTTGTCGCAGAGTAGTCTAATTTTGACAACTTTGCTTCTGCCAACAAACTCAACAATTACTCACGCTCAAATCTCCTCAGAACAACAAATTCAAGAGCAAATCGAAGCTGAGACCAACCGCGTTTTTAGCCGAAAAGCTACCCAATTCAATCTGATTCTTTTGGCTACTTTGGCATTATTATTAGCAGCCGCGATCGCGTCTCTTTGGTTACTCCGAAAATCTGTCATTCGCGAAGTTGCTCATCTTGTTAGCAAAAATCTCCAAGAACTAGAAACCGCTAAATCTCAACTCAACAAGGTTACTCAAGACTTACAACAGATCCGGAAATCCGCCCAACAAACTAACAACCAACTAACAGGAGAAGTCGAAAACTTCCAACAAGAATTAAATCAAAAAAGAGAAACTGTCTCGGCACTTCTCGCCGAATTATCCACGGCAAAACAACAAGGCATTACATCCAATCAACAAAAACTAGAACAGTTAGAAGCAGCATTTAATCAACAACTCAGCGAACTTCAAACCAACACGAAACAACAAAGCGATCGCGTTATCCAAAATTTCGCCCAATTAAGCTCTGAGTTGACACCCCAACTTACCGCGCTCCTATCCGAAACGGAGTCTCAACAAAAAACCATCATTCAAAGCCTCGAAACCTCAGCTCGTGAGTTTGCCCAAAAACTCTTGCAATTGCAAAACACCACTAGACTCCAACAAGATTCTATCCTCAAAGATTTGACCAACCAAGCTTCTGGTTTTACGCCTCAGCTCTCTAAATTAGAAGCCTCAGCCCGCCAACAACAAGAGACAGTTTTACAAGATTTACAACAAGCACAAACTAGTTTCACTCAAGAATTGTCCCGACTGCAACTAGCCGCAGAAGAACAACAAAAGACTATTTTACAGAGTTTGAATCAACTAAAATCCCGATTCGCTGAGCAGATATCCCAATTACAAACCAAGGCAACCGAAAAAGTTCAGCAAAAGCAGGATTTATCCGTGGGGAATATTGCCAATTTAGCAGCTCAACTCACAGATTCTCAATCCCAAGTTAAGCAGCAAATGTCCCAATCTCTGGAGAATGTACAAGAGTTAGCCAGGGAATTTAGCGATCGCATTAATCAAGAAACTTCAGAAATTCAAACTCAAAAATCCCAAACCTTAGCTAAATTGGCACAACTAGGAACCGAAGTGACCAATCAATTTACAGTAATGCGATCGCAAATCGAGCAACAGCAGGAATTAATTACCCAAAATCTAGAACAGTTACAAACTAATACTTCTGAGGAACTGGTGCAAATTCAAGCAGCAGCGAATAGTCAAAAAGAACAAATTTTAGAAGATTTAGCGAAAACCGATCCCCCAGAACTTCCCACGACTGATTTAACCGAAATTCAACAAGATCTCCAGACTGTTCGCGAACCGATAGAACAGCTACAAGAGAATCATCCTGAGTTTTTTATCAATCCTGATGATTTTATTGCCGAAGCCAATCAATTATTAGAAGAAGGAAATTATCAAAAGGCGATCGCGCTTTATGATCAAGCTTTAGAAATTCGTCCCGAAAACGCTCAGGCTTGGAATCAGAGAGGTATTGCCCTAAGAGAACTAAAAAACTATGACGAGGCGATCGCGTCTTTTAATAGAACAATAAAAATTCAACCCAATTTTGAGGAAGCTTGGTGCAATCGGGGAATCACTTTCAGCCGAATGAAACGATATCAAGAGGCGGTCGCTAATTATGACAAAGCAGTAGAAATTAAACCGAACTATTATCAAGCTTGGGTAGATCGAGGTGTTGCCTTTGGCATGTTGCGTCAACATGAGTTAGCCTTTGGCTCTTTTGAGCAGGCGGTGTCGGTTCAACCAAATAATGCTGTCGCTTGGATGAATCGGGGTATGTCCTTAGAGATGTTGAAGCGCTACGAAGATTCCCTAGCTTCTTTTGATAAGGCGTTAAAATTGAATCCCAAATTAGCTAAAGCTTGGAACTATCGAGGTAGAATGCTGATCGAGTTAGAGCAATATGAAGTAGCATTAAAGAGTTGCGATCGCGCTTTGGAGCTGCAATCCGATTATGCTCAGGCTTACTACAATAGGGCAATTTGCCATGCCATGTTCGATCAAGTCACCCCAGCGATCGAAAACTTAAGGGAAGCAATTAAAATCAATCCTAAATATCGACAGGAAGCTAGGGTTGATCCTTATTTTGCTAATCTTGCTTAGTTTGCTAATGGCTAATGGCTAATTGTTTAAGAGTTTGGAGTGCGATCGCGGAGTGTTTTGCTTTACGCGATCGCTTTTCTCTTTCTATTTGGTATTGAGAGAACTGCCAAAAAGTTCAATCGAATCCGATTTTAACTAATCGGCAAGACTGTCCTCTGAAACCGAGAACTAGTGGGCATTCTACAACGAATTTTCGCGGGATAATTTTTCACCCCCAAATTATTCATAATATTTAGCAATAAGTTAGGAAGAAAATCCATCAAACTCTTGCCCCGTAAGGCATCGACGGGGTTAAATGAAAAATCAAGGGTTTCAACCATTTGCTCTAAACCCCGAATACTGTTAACAATTAAATCTAAAAATTGACTGGTTCGATACATTTTCATATGTTATGTATCGCGGAGTTCACACTAGAATTAGCTCTTCACATCGAAAATTATGAAACAAA
>JBCCYD010000362.1:0-6518 GCA_039190385.1 Cyanobacteria bacterium P01_F01_bin.143
ATTTTATTTAATTATTTATTATATAGAAAACCAATTAATAATACGAGTTATAGACTTATTGAGGCGACGACAACAAATTCTACAGATATTGGACAATTTGGGGATAATTCAGTTCCAAAAACTAAATTTTTCACTTTCAAAGTTTTAATTGTTTTGACTCTCTTGTCCAGTTGTGGAATATTTATCTTCTTGAAATCTTATAAGCAAAAGAATTCTAGTGTAGAAAATCAAGATCTCGATCAAGATAGAAATAATGAAGCTCCGCTAAATAATATGGCAGATTATCTAGAAAATGTCCAAAAAGTTGAAAATCAAGCTCGTCAATTATTGGATTCTACTGAGCTGATTATAGAAAATCAGCATGATAATATACGAAAAAATCAAGAGCATCAAATAAATGAGCATTTTATGGATATTGCTGCTCAAAGAAGTCTTAATTCTCCAAGTTTTGAAAGAGCTGAAGCCTTTTCCTCAACAACTCAACAAGCTGTGCAAGAATCTTTGCCCATCACCAAAAACCTAGCAACAGAAGAAGATGTCATAGTTTTATACCGCAAAAATCGTCAATCATTATTGAAAAAAGCAATTAGAGTCTCCGTAACTCAAGAAAGTAAACAAAGAATAAAAGCAGGGGGAAAATCAGAAATTATATTTGAAAAATCAAGTAATGGTAGTTATTGGATTATTACAGAACCTAAATTAGAAAATAACAGTTATTTTTTGGTTCCTAACCCAATGTTGAAGCTTAATGCTCTTCTTGAACAAAATGTAGATCACATTTTTACTTGTACAAGATATAACAACAGATCATCTGATAATTTTAATTTAAAGTTTTCTGCCATAGTTCAAGTTCATGTTGCAAACTCTTGGAAGCTAATCGGTACTGGAGAAATAACTTTCTCTTAACCATTAATCATTGACCATTGATCATTGACCATTAATCATTGAGCATTAATCATTAATCATTGAGTATTAACCATTAATCATTACTCATTACTCATTTACATTTGTTGGGCATAAAAGCTGGCATAGCGGCCATTCAATGCGACTAATTCTTCATGGTTGCCTGATTCAATTATCTGACCTTTTTCTAGGACTAAAATTTTATCGGCATTGCGAACTGTACCTAAACGATGGGCGATAATAAATACTGTGCGATCGCGCATGATCCTGGTCATGGCCTCTTGGATCAAAGCTTCTGATTCGGAGTCCAAAGCTGAAGTGGCCTCATCAAGAATTAAGATTCGAGGATTAAATAAAATTGCTCGGGCGATCGCGATTCTTTGTCTCTGTCCCCCGGATAAATTAACGCCTCTTTCTCCGACATAAGTATGATAACCTCGGGATAATTCACTAATAAATTGATGGGCATTGGCAATCTTAGCTGCATTCTCTATTTCTTCAATACCAAATCCCGTTTTGCCAAAGGAAATATTGTCGGCGATCGTACCAGAAAACAGAATTGTTTCTTGGGGGACAATGCCGATTTGTCCTCGCAGACTTTGTAGCCTAATGTTCTTGATATCAATATTGTCGAGTAAAATATGACCGCGATCGCAGTTGTAAAAACGCAATAATAGATTCATTAAAGTCGATTTTCCTGCACCAGAAGAACCAACTAGGGCGATCGTTTGTCCTGGCTCGACCTTAAAACTAATACTATCAACTACTTTTACCTCAGCAGTATAGCCAAAAGTAACATCACAATATTCTACTTGCCCCGTAATCTGGGATAACGCGATCGCATCTTGATTCTCCTGAATATCTGGTTTAATAGCCAACAATTCAAAAACCCGATCCACCGAAGCTTCTACCTGCTTGAATTCATTGTAATTACTAGTCGTCAGGGAAATTGGATCGATCAATAAACCTACTGATGCAAAATAACTAATAAATTCACTGCCCGTAATATTACCCTGAGAAATTTGCCAACCACCTAAAAACAACAGGAAAATAATACTGATTGCATAAAGAAATCCCACCACTACAACCTGAAAAGCCTTAATTTTTTCTGCTGTATATTTGGCCTGTTTATAATCTTCCACTTCTACAGAAAAACGTTGTAGAGTATAGTCTTCTGCGGTAAAAGCTTGCACTAACCGAATACCACTAAAAAATTCCGTGAGTAAAGCAGACAAATTAGAAATGCGATTTTGACTGCGACGGGAAAACTTGAGTAATTTGCCGCCAAAGAAACCAATCAAAATTACCATCAAAGGAGCAAGTATTAAGGTTGCGACCGTTAACTGCCAATTGAGCCAAACCATATAGCCCAAAACAACAATAAACTGTAGGATACAAGGAATAAATTGATGGAAAAAATGATTAACAACTTCGCCAATGCGATCGATATCTTCAGTTAATCGATAAGTTAAATCACCTGTTTTCGCAGTTTCAAAGTAATTTAAACTGAGTTTCTGAATATGATTATAGGTAACGGTTCGTAGTTTGAGAGCAATATTCAAAGAAGCTTTGGCCATCAGGGAATCCTGTCCATATTGGGCAATTCCTCTCACAAAAAAAATGATTACGGCAATAATTGCGAATCTGATAATACCGTCGATATTTCCTTGCCCGATTTCGTTACTGATGCTGCCAGCCAACCAAGCAAGAAAAGGCCAAAAAATAGTAAAAATTAGAGTACAAAATAAAGCTGATGCGATCGCGATAGTTTGAGAGCGTATATAAGGTATCAGTTGCCAATAACTAGAAATGTTCAATGCTCAATGATTAATGTTTAATGCTCAATGTTCAATGCTTAATGGTCAATGGTCAATGACTTAGTTCATTTCATTATGCCTATTCCAGTCATACCAACATTTATTGATCGGAGAAACATCCTGCCAAAACTCCTCATCATCGAGATAGTGAATACTTTTCTGGCACAAGAGATCTAAGACCAAAGACAAACTGACGACATGGGGATAATCGGAATTTAGATTAAAATCAAGGATTATTCCCTTGGCGACTAAAGAGACCGCCCAAGTTTGGAAACAAAAAGATGATTCTTTTACTGGGTGGAGTTCTCCGCAATTGTATATGTACAGTGGTATCATCGGTCTAAACTCGCGATCTTATATATTTTTTGTATACATTAAAACTATCATGGTTGTTCTACGTAAAATTAGCAACTTTTTATTTACTTTATTTTTATTATCCGTGTAAACACTTGTAGCATAACAAAAATAAATTTTCAATTAGGATATATTAAATGGAAACCTTAACAACACTAGACAAAATTCGTAGTGGAACCGATAAACAATTCCCTGGCGTTGACCTAGAAGATGAAGATCTTGGTGGTTGTCAATTAGCAAAAGTAAATCTTTCGGGTGCTAATCTAGCAGGTATTGACCTATCAGGTTCTAATCTTCAAGGAGCCAGATTGGATGGAGCAAATTTATTAGGTGCAGATCTCAAGCAGGCTGATATTCGAGCTAATCTTGTCGGGGCGAATCTGATGCAAGCTGATTTGAGCAAGGCCGATTTACGTGGGGCAAACCTTCGCGGTGCTAATTTTATGGGGGCAAAGTTGGTTCAAGCTTCTTTAGCTGGAGCATTTTTAAGTGGAGCTAATTTAACAGGGGTTAATCTTCAAGGCGTTGATCTCAGAGGTGCTGACTTGCGGGGCGCTAATTTAAATAATGCCAATCTCAAAGGAGCCAATTTGGTACAAGCAGATTTCAAAGGAAGTAATCTCAGTCAAAGTAATTTGGAAGAGGCTGACTTGCGCGGCGCGGATTTTGCAGGAACTAATTTATCCGAAGCAAATCTTCTTTGTGCTGAGGTGGAAGGAACTAATTTTGATGGTGTTAATCTAGAGAGAGCTTGTACTTTGGGAGCTTCTTTGAAGGATGATTAATTTTGCTCCAGAATTTCTTAGTATTAGATTATGGAATTACAAGATTATTTAAGAGATCAAGGCTTAACTAATTTAGTTAACGAATTTAAAATTAAAGTCAATCGTCATCAAGATTTTTCTAATTTAGTTTGCCTAAAATATTCTCAATTAGAATCCCCTTTAGAAAAGAAAATTGTTCAACAATGTCGAGGAATTATTTTCGATGAAAGTAACAATTGGCAAATAGTTTCCTATCCCTACGATAAATTTTTTAACTACGGAGAAAGCCAAGCTCCAACTATTGATTGGGACAGTGCAGTAGTTTATGAAAAACTTGATGGCTCTTTAATGAGTCTTTATTATTATCAGGGGCAATGGCGAGTTCAATCTAGTGGAACAGCCGATGGTAGTGGGCAAGTAAATATTGCTAATTTTAGTTTTAGAGAGCTTTTTTGGAAAGTTTGGCAAGAATTAAACTATCAGTTTCCCCAAGAAGAAGTTGAATATTGCTTTATGTTTGAGTTAATGACTCCTTATAATCGAATTGTAGTGCGTCAAGAGAGTTATAAATTGGTCTTGCATGGAGTACGTCATCTCCAAACTTTGCAAGAAGAAAATCCTTTGATTTGGGCAAAAAAAACAGGTTGGGAAGTTGTGAAAACTTATCCTCTAACAAATTTAGCCACAATTGTGGAAGCTAGTAATAATTTAGATCCCATGAAGTCTGAAGGTTATATTGTGGCGGATGCTAAGTTTAATCGGATTAAAATAAAATCTTCAGAATATGTCGCAATTGCTCATCTAAGAGAGGGATTTTCCACTCGTAAGTTGCTTAATATTGTTTTGACTAATGAAGGAGAAGAGTTTTTAAATTATTATCCCGAATGGCAAGGGTTATACGAGCAAATAAAAGTTAAATATGAATCTTTAGTGCAAGAGATTGAAAATGTTTATGCGCAACATAAAGATATTGAATCGCAAAAGGATTTTGCCCTAACTATCAAACATTTACCTTACTCTGGTACTTTATTTGCTTTACGTTCAGGGAAAGTAAGTAGCATTAAAGAATCACTAAAGAATGCTGCGATCGCGACAGTGGAGAAATTATTAGATATTGACTATTTGGATCTAGGATTATGAAAAAAGTTTTAATTCTTCAAGGATTACCCGCATCAGGAAAATCTCATTTTGCCAAAGAACTATTATTAAAAGAACCAGGAAGATGGGTCAGAACAAATAAAGATTTATTGAGAGAAATGTGCCATGCTTCTTATTGGACAAAAAGTAATGAAAAATTTATTGTGGGACTACGGGATGAAATTATCTTGCGAGCTTTAGCAGCGGGAAAGCATGTCATCGTTGATGATACTAATTTTGGACATCATATCGAACATATTAAACAATTAGTGAAGGGAAAAGCTCAGGTAGAAGTTAATGATTCTTTTCTACAAGTTTCTGTAGAGGAATGTATTAAAAGAGATTTACTTAGACCTAATTCTGTAGGAAAAGATGTGATCAGAAAAATGTATAATCAATATCTTAATTCTCCAACAAAATCCCGAGAATATAATGAGAATCTGCCTGATGCGATTATTGTAGATATGGATGGAACCTTAGCTATTTTATGCGATCGCAGTCCCTATGATGTATCTCGTTGTGATTTAGATTTGCCGAACAAACCAGTCTTAGAAACAGTATTAAAATGGCAAACAAATACGACAATTATTGTTGTTTCGGGCAGAACTGATGATGGCAAGGAAAAAACTGAGACTTGGTTAAAAAAATATGGCGTTAACTATCAGCATCTCTACATGAGAAAAAAAGGAGATATGCGGAAAGACTCGATTCTCAAACAAGAAATCTACAATGAATTGATTCGAGATAATTATAATATATTGTTTATTTTAGATGATCGCCAACAGGTAGTTGATATGTGGCGTAGTCTGGGGTTAACTGTGTTTCAGGTAGCCGAAGGAGACTTTTAAATTTTTGATGAGAATATGTCAAAATTACTTTCATCGGAACATTAAAAATAATCAAATTTTTAGACATGGATTTAGTTAACATCGGCGTTTTAGCATTAAGTCTTGGTTTAGGACTAATGACAATTTTATTTATCTTTCGTATTGTCCTAACTTGGTATCCCCAGCTAGAAACTGATAAATTTCCTATCAACCTGGTTGTGATTCCTACAGAGCCGCTTCTGAAAATGTCCAGAAAAATCATTCCTCCTCTAGGTGGGGTGGATATTACTCCGATTATTTGGGTTGGGATTTGTACTCTCTTGCGGGAAATGCTCCTGGGTCAACAAGGGCTTATCACTATGGCAATGAAACTTCAGTGAACAATGAACAGTTATCAGTCATCAGTTATCAGTTATCAGTGAAATTTATAATTTTCGTACAGACGTTTCGGTGAAACGTCTCTTCTATGGCATCAAATGTTCTTGGACGAAATTGGTATAAACTTCTCCATTGAGGAAAGCAGGGGTTTCGAGGATTTTCTGATGAAAGGCGATCGTGGTGGGAACTCCAGTAATGGCACATTCTCGCAAAGCTCTTTTCATGCGCTTAATTGCTACATCTCGGTTTTCACCCCAAACTATTAATTTTGCAATCAGAGAATCATAATACGGGGGAATTTCATAATCGGTATAAACATGGGAATCCATTCTTACACC
>JBCCYD010000363.1:0-6495 GCA_039190385.1 Cyanobacteria bacterium P01_F01_bin.143
AATAGTTTTTTGCAAGGAGCTTGGGCTTTACTAATGAGTCGCTACAGTGGTCAGGAAGATATAGTTTTTGGAGCCGTCACCTCCGGTCGTCCGACTACTTTAGCAAGAGCTGAATCGATGGTCGGGCTGTTTATCAATACAGTGCCGATTAGAATACAAGTATCACCGGAAGAATCTCTGCTGCCTTTGCTGTACAAAATTCAAGAGTTTGTAGTTGAAGTAGGTCAATACGAATATTGTCCATTAATAAAAATTCAAGGATGGAGTGAAATTGCTAAGGGTTTTCCTCTATTTGAGAGTCTTGTTGTTTTTGAAAATTATGTGGTAGATGAGTCATTAAAACAAAATAATATAAATCTAGAGATCGAAGGGTCTCACGGCTTTGAAAGGACTAATTATCCAATAACTCTGATTGTGGTTCCAGATCAGAAAATATCGCTCAGAATTCTTGTTAACGATACTAGTCGCTTTGATCACAATACCCTCACTCAAATGTTAGGTCATTTGAAGAATTTGCTCGAAGGCATGGTCGCAAATCAGCAGCAACGCATCGGTGATCTGCTAATGTTAAGCGAAGCTGAACAACAAAAGTTATTAGTCGAGTGGAATGATACAGCAGTTCCCTATTCTCAAGAGAAGTGTATTCATCAGTTATTTGAAGCACAAGTAGCTAAGACGCCTGATGCTGTAGCAGTGGTTTTTGAAAAGCAAACACTTACCTATACAGAATTAAATACTAAAGCTAATCAACTAGCACATTATCTGCAACAACTGGGAGTGAACCCAGAAATCTTAGTCGGAATTTGTGTAGAGCGCTCTTTCGAAATGGTAATCGGGTTATTAGCAATTCTTAAAGCAGGTGGAGCCTATGTTCCTCTCGATCCGAACTATCCTCTAGAGCGATTGTCATATATGTTAGAAGACTCTCAACCAAGAGTATTACTAACACAAGAACATTTATTAGAGCGATTACCTAATCATCAAGCTCAAGTAATTTGTCTGGATAATGACTGGGAAAAAATTAGCACTAACAGCACAGTAAATCCTGAATCTAACATCACAATAGATAACTTAGCTTATGTTATCTATACTTCTGGGTCTACTGGTAAGCCTAAAGGTGCGATGAATAACCATTCTGGGATCTTGAATCGCTTATTATGGATGCAGGATACTTACCAATTAACCTCAGTCGATGCGGTCTTACAAAAAACTCCCTTCAGTTTTGATGTTTCGGTGTGGGAATTCTTCTGGACATTGATGAGCGGTGCCCGTTTGGTAGTCGCTCGACCAAACGGGCACAAAGATCCGGACTACCTAGTCAAGTTAATATCACAGCAGCAAATAACTACTCTGCATTTTGTACCGTCAATGTTGCAGGTCTTTCTGGAGGCTAGAGATGTCGAACAATGTCAATCGATCAGGCAAGTAATTGCTAGTGGAGAAGCCTTACCAGCTCAATTACAACATAGGTTTTGGCAAAGACTTGATAGTCGATTAGATAATCTTTATGGGCCAACAGAAGCGGCTGTTGATGTGACTTATTGGCAGTGTCAAAAAGATAATCAGAAACAAAAAACAGTTCCTATAGGTCGTCCTATTGCCAATATTCAAGTTTACCTATTAGATGATGATCTCAATCCTGTTCCAGTAGGAGTAACAGGAGAATTATATCTTGGAGGAGTAGGAGTCGGTAGAGGATATTTCAATCGTCCTGATTTGACAGCGGAAAAATTTATTCCTCATCCCTTTAGCAATCACACAGTAGACCGTCTGTATAAAACTGGGGACTTAGCTCACTATTTACCTAATGGGGACATAGAATATATTGGGCGCATTGATAACCAAGTAAAAGTACGTGGTTTCCGCATTGAACTAGGTGAAATTGAAGCGATGATCACTCAGCATCCGGCAGTTCGAGAAACTGTAGTGATAGCTAGAGAAGAATCCGATAATGCTAAGCGTTTAGTTGCCTATGTAGTGTCGCGACAAGAATCAACACTAACAATTTCTGCTTTACGTGAATTTTTAGAGTCTAAGTTACCAGATTATATGGTTCCGAGTGCTTGGGTCACCTTAGAAACACTACCACTAACTCCAAATGGGAAAGTAGACCGCAAAGCCTTACCCGAGCCAAGTAATCTCCATAATTTAAGTAACGATTATATTCCGCCACGCAATGACACCGAAGCCACGATTATCAATATCTGGCAGCAACTTCTAGAAACCCAGAAAATAGGAATAAAAGACAATTTCTTTGAAATAGGCGGACATTCGCTAATTGCAACTCGGGTAATTTCTCAAATCAGACAAATTTTTCAAGTAGAACTACCTTTAAGAAGCATCTTTGAACATCCGACAGTCACTGGGTTAGCCCAGGAAATTGAACAAGGGATCAAAAGTGATTCTGGAATTAGCCTTACGCCCATTAAGAAAGTATCCCGCAGTGAAAAACTACCGCTATCTTTTGCTCAGCAAAGACTGTGGGTTCTTTCTCAGCTGGAACCAGATAGCCCAGCATATAATATTCCAGCAGCTTTTCGCTTACAGGGAAAACTTGATGTCAGTGCTCTAGTTAAGACTTTTAGCACAATTATTCAAAGACACGAAATTTTGCGAACTACGGTTACTCAAGTAGAAGATGAACTAGTGCAGATTATTCATCCTCAAGTAGATTTTCAGCCAGTAGTTATAGACATAGCAAACTTACACCAAAATCTACAAGACCAGGAAATCAAGGAACTAGTCGAAAAAGAAGCAGCACAACCATTTGACTTAGCAAAAGACTTATTACTACGAGTTACCCTGATTAAACTCACAGATATTGAACACATCGTTCTATTTACCATGCATCATGTCATCAGCGATGGTTGGTCTATGGGAATTTTAGTCAATGAGTTTAGCGCTATTTACAAAGCTTTTGTAGAAGGAGAACCCTCTCCACTACCAAAATTAACGCTTCAATATCTGGATTATGCGGTTTGGCAGCGAGAATGGTTACAAGGGGACGTATTAGACAAGCAACTAAGTTACTGGAAACAGCAACTAGGCAATAATTTATCTGTTTTAGAGCTAGCAATTGCCAATCCTCAACCAGAGGGGAGAACTTTTCGCGGTGGACAACAGAAAATAAGGATCGACAAAGATTTATCCCAGAATTTGCAAAATCTGAGTACGGAGAATGGCGTAACTTTATTTATGACATTACTAGCAGCATTCAAAACTCTACTGCATTGGTATTCTAATCAAGAAGATATTGTAGTTGGTACGGATATCGCTAACCGTCACCAAGGTGAAATTGAAAATTTAATTGGTTTTTTTGTCAATCAATTAGTCTTACGTACCGATTTATCTGGAAACCCTACCTTTAAAGAGTTACTAGCAAAAGTACGTCAGGTAACTTTGGATGCTTACGCTAATCAAGATTTGCCTTTTAATAAATTGGTAGAAGTTTTAAATCCGAAACGAAATTTAAATTATACGCCATTATTTCAGGTCAAAATGATTCTACAAAATACTCCTATACCGGCTCTAGAATTACCAGATTTGCAACTAACTTCAATAGAAGTTGATAAAAAAAAGACAGTAGAAAACGATTTGCTTCTAGCGATAGAAGATACGGGAGCAGGATTAAATTGCTTACTGAAATATGATGTAGATTTATTCAGTTCTAATAATATGGCTGAATTGCTTGAAAATCTAGAACTAATCTTATCCGAAATTGCTCGACAACCAGAACTTAGATTAGATAAAATTAAGTCCATTTTAGCTAAAGCGGAAGAAAATAGACAACAAACTAGAGAACATGATTATCAAAATACTCTAATGCAGAAACTAAAAAAGGTTCGACGTAGATCATTGAATTAAATAAAAACTGATTAATAAATGATAATTTAGAAAAGTAAATAAAGACTATGAGAAAACTATCTAAAATTAAACGCCAGCCAATTAGCTTATCGCGATCAAGTTCAATTAAAACTAGCTATCTAAATTCTGAGACAACTCTCCCCTTGATAGTGCAACCCATAATAGAAAACTTAGATTTAGTTTATTGGCTTGAAAATAATCAACAATTTGTAGAAAAGGAATTATTTAAACATGGTGCGATTTTATTTCGTGGATTTAAAATTGACAATGTTGTTGCCTTTGAAAAATGCAGTCTCAAAATTTGCTCGCAACTTTTTTCTGAAAATGGTGAACATCCTAGAGAAAATTTGAGTGAAAACATTTATACGCCAGTTTTTTATCCAGCGAAAAAACAACTTTTGTGGCACAACGAAAATTCTTTTAATCTTCGTTGGCCAATGAAAATTTTGTTTGGTTGTCTTCAGCCAGCATCACAGGGAGGAGAAACTACTATTGTTAACAGTCGCAAGGTTTTTGAAGCACTAGATCCTAGAATTAAAGATAAATTTATTCAAAAACAAGTTATGTATGTCCGTAATTATGTAGAGGACCTAGGACGTAACTGGCAAACTATTTTTCAAACTACTAATCCTTCAAAAGTAAATGATATTTGCCAACAGTCAGCGATCGCATTTGAATGGCAACCAAACGGACAATTAAAAACACGTTCTGTTCGTCCAGCAGTAGTTCGGCATCCTGTTACCAATGAAATATCATGGTTTAATCAAGCACAACATTGGCATCCAGCTTGCTTAGATGCCGAAGACCGCGAATATCTCTTTTCTTTGTATAAACAGGAAGATTTGCCGCGAAATTGTCATTACGGCGATGGGACTCCTATTGAAGATGAAATTATGGAAGCTATTTGTGAAGTCTATCAACAATTGGAAGTCGCCATTCCTTGGGAAGCGGGAGATATTTTAGTTCTAGACAATATATTAACTGCTCATGGTCGCAATCCTTACGTCGGTACTAGGAAGCTGTTAGTGGCAGTAGGTGATATGACAAGTTTTGAAGAAATCAAATTAAGATCTTCTTAGATAGGCAGCTTAAAAAACAACAGCTTTAAATAGTTTTAATTACTAAAAATTATATTAACAGCAAACATTTATTTGATTGGGAAGGAAAAGTTTAGCTATGCTAACAGAAACAACAGAAGGATTTAGACTTTCTTTACAACAAGAATATTTATGGTCTTTAGATAAAGATAATATTACTGATAACTATTGTGCTCAGTGTGCTATTTTGATTGAAGGGAGTTTAAACCTTACAATTTTAAAAGCAGCCCTAGAAAAAGTTGTCGATAAATATGAAATTCTTCGTACTAACTTTCGCTATCTTCCTGGAATAACTATTCCTGTTCAAGTAATCGCACATAATTTAAAAGCACTAGGAAATTACAAATACTACGATTTTAGCGATCTTACTCTTCAACAACAAGACAAAGAAATCAAAGATATTTTGGGTAACCAGCTACCTCTCAATTTCCAGCAAGAATCTCTGTTTAAAACATCTCTAGCTACTTTATCTCAGAATCGTCACATCTTAATGATAAGTATGTCTGCAATGTTAGCTGATGCTAAAACCCTAGATAATTTAGTTCGGGAATTAAGTTATTCTTACTCAGTTTGTTTACAAGGAGAAAAAGAAAATGTGTTGGAGCAACCTTTACAATACGTAGACTTTGCTGAATGGCAACATGAAGTTTTAACAGCAGAAGAAACAGAAATTGGTAGAGAATATTGGCGCAAACAAGATTTTTCAACTCTGGATCTAAAATTACCTATAAAGCGCAATCTTACAGAGCAAGCGGAGTTTTTACCTCGATTATTTACTGCCAACCTTACTCCTCAACTATCCCAGAAAATTCAAGCAATTGCTTCAGAGAAAAATACCTCTATTGCAAATTTTTTATTGGCTTGCTGGCAAGTTTTACTCTGGCGTTTAACTCAACAAGAAGAATTTACTATTGGTATTGGTTGTGCTGGAAGAGAACATTCCGAACTTGAAGCAACATTAGGATTATTTGCTAAGTATTTACCACTTTCTTTTCATTTATCTGATGAACTTCTATTTAGTCAAGTCCTTGACCGCATTGGTCAGTCGGTAAAAGAAGTTTATCGCTGGCAAGAATGTTTTAGCTGGCAAGAAATCAGTAAAAGCGATCTCCAAAATCCTTTTTTTCCTGTCAGTTTCGATTTTCAAGAAGAAGCAACTACCTATTCTCAAGATAATGTTTCTTTTTCTCTATACAAACAATTTATTTGTATAGATAGATTTAATCTCAGGTTATCCTGCCGCTCGCAGCAAAATTCTATAGTTACTGACTTTTATTATGACTCAGCTCGATTTGAATTAGAAGCTATCGAGGAATTGCAGGAGCAATTTTATCAATTAGTAGAAAGTGCTGCCAACAATCCCCAAGCGAAAATAAGCACTTTAAGAATAATAAGCGATCGCGCTTGGCAAAAATTATTAGTAGAATTCAATCAAACCAAAACTGAATATCCACAAGATAAATGTCTTCCTCAATTATTAGAATCACAAGTAGCCAAAACGCCCGATAATATTGCAGTTGTTTTTGAAGAACAA
>JBCCYD010000364.1:0-6492 GCA_039190385.1 Cyanobacteria bacterium P01_F01_bin.143
ACGGTTTCGGAAATTGATATTTCCCGTCGTGACTACAAAGATGAATATTATCGGGAAACTCTCTCGGAGAATAGCTATCGTCAATTATGGCAAACGCTTAAAGGTTTGGAGTTGATTGGAAATAGGAATGCTGATCTCGAACAAATTCAACGGCGCACTCGCTCGACAATTTTTCCTGATTCTGTGGGAATTGGTCATTACGCGATCGATTTTCATCCTTGCATGAATGAATATCCAGCAGAAAAACCAGGGAATACCGAAAGAGCAGGGGAAAGAAGAGGCGCAGGGCAAGCCTATCCATTTCAAATTCCGCTGCGGGCAATGATTCCCCAGAAAGTTGATAATCTTTTGGTAACGGGAAAAACGATTGCCACAAGTCATATTGCGGCGGCAGCCTATCGGGTGCATTCTTTTGAATGGTCTTCTGGAGCAGCAGCAGGGATTATTGGTGCTTTCGCTTTGGAAAATGATATTTTGCCCTATGAGTTAGTTGATGAATCTTATATTAAGGAAAAGCAATTACAATTTCTGCAACGGATGCTGAATGATTCGGGAAATCCTACGGCTTTTCCTGATACTTCTATTTTTAATGAATCCTGGGAAGAATGGAAATGATTTTAGCTAACGGGGAGCAACTCTTTTAACTGAAATTCTTAGTTGTGCCGCAAAAGCGAAAATATGGCGAATAGCTGTAGCATAAACTAATTCTTGATCCTGGGAATTATTGTTATTAATTATGCCGATTACGGCTCCTTTTTTATTAATAATTGGGCCTCCACTATTCCCAGGATAAAAAGGACTATCGGTCTGAATCTGACTAATTCCCATATCAATAAAATCCCGATTATTTATGATTCCTTGAGAAAAAGTAAAATTATCAGATGAATATCCGAAAGCGATTATTCTATCTCCTTCTTCGATGGTGATAGGATTAGCAAAGAATAAAGATTTACTTTCTGGCTTTTCTATCTGCAACATTGCTAAATTTGTTGATGGTTCTTTACCAATAACTATAGCTTCCCAAGAATCTCCATTATGAGATTTCACTTGAATTGATTTGTTAATCACAACATGATTGCAAGTGAGAATATGGCCGCGATCGCTGACAAGAAAACCAGTACCCACCGCATTAGAATTGTTAGCATCATATAAACAGAACACAGAAGACTTAATTTTTTCAACAGTTGCTTCTATCCAGGCTTCAGTTTCTGGGATTGAAGGTGGTGGTGGTTGTAATGGTTCTTCTGTGGTGGTTTCTTTTATAGCCGCGCCAAAACACGCTGTCAAAGCAGGCTGATCAATAGTAACGATAGGTATAGAAAATTCTTTTTTTAAGGTTTGTTTAATACAAGGAATGCTAGAACTACCACCTATCATCAATATCTGGCTAATCTGATCTTGTTCTAGATCCGCATCTTGAATTAATTTATGACATAAATCACAAGTCTTTTTAATATGAGATGTAATTGCAGCTTCAAAATCTTGGCGACTAATGGTATAGATTTCGCGATCGCCTATATATTCTCGATAACGAATTTCTTCACTTAAATAATGTTTAATATTTTGACACCAGTTTTTCAAATCTAATTTTAATCGCAATGATTCGCGGTCTTTTTTTTGGGGTAATCCATTTAATAACTCATGATATCTAGATACTAAATTCTGGTATATTACCTCGCTGAAAAGTTTGCCGCCTAGATCATATTTTCTTTTTGACTGAAAGACAATCTCAAAGGCCGATTTCTTTTTTTGGACTAAAGTTGCATCAAAAGAGTTTTCTCCAAGATCGTAGACTAAGTAAATTTCTTCTTCAGTAACAGTTTGGTGATTCCGATTTTGGAATTCGTAATAGTGAGCAGCCGCGATCGGTTCGGCGAGAAGTCCTACGGAAATAAATCCAGCATCTCTAGCAGCTTGACTCATCAAAAAATTTTGATGATTATCATAAATTGCAGGAATAGTAATTACAACATCATTTATCGTTTGTTTTATGCTTGTTTCTGCGTCTGATTTTAGTTTTTGAATTATTTCGTAAATGAATTCTTCAGTTTGAAAACTACGTTCTCCAAGAACCCAAGGTTTTTTTGTGCCCAAACTTGGCATGAAATCACAACAATAACAATCAGGATTTTCCAGTCGATATTTTTCTGCTTCTTGTCCCACCAGAAGCTTTCCTTTATCACTCAAATAAATAGTCGTGGGGAAAAAGTAATTGTGAATAATAGAATCAGATGTAGATTCGACATTTAACTCTTTGATAATAGAGTAACTATAAGAGTAATTGCCGATATTTATACTTAAATGCATCACTTTTGATTAATTTGCCAATTATAATAAATTATTTAGCAATTGTTTTAATTGAGAGAGCGATATAAAACTCGTCCCAAATGTTCTTCTCCATTAATTCGAGCATAAACCCGTAAGCAAGTTAAAACTTCCCCTGGAGTTCCTCCACTATCTAATTCGCGATTGTGTTTAGATAAATGATGAACATCAGCATATACCCCTGTCAAAGAACGAATTGCGACTTGATGCCCTTCTTTTCTAGCACGATCGGCTACAGAATTTAGGTCACGTCTTGATTTTTGTTGTAGTTGTCCCCACCAGGAGTTAGAAGGTGCAGGAGTAGGAAAAACTAGAGAATGAATTGCTTCATCTAAATCCAGTCGAGTTTGTAAATACTCAAGAATATCTTTTTGTTCTGCTTTTTTGCAACTGCTTAAACATTTAATCAAAGCGTTAGTGTATTTATCACGATCTAATTCATCTGCTAAGGACTTTAATCCAAAACGGTAAACAGGTTCAAATGCATGGTGTAGTTCTCCAGAAGGTTCTAACTCAATCAATTTCAGGTAAGTTGAAACAAGACATCCGTGTAAATAGAGTTCTTCATTTTTTTCTAGCTGAGGAATTCGGGAATCAAATTTTGATTTAGTTGAATGATATAATCCGCGAGCAACTTCTTTGGTCTTTAAAGCCGCATGAATCAATTCATTGTCATCATTGCCACATAATGGAAGTTCTACGAAATTTTTTTTGTCAGTTGTCACCTTGATCTTACAATCATCGGCAATTTCTAACGCCCGCTTTCTCCAAGACTTAGCTAAATTTTCGGGAACTCGCAGTAATAAATAATGGATTTCATCCCATAGTTGTTTGTCAGTATGACTTCGAGATTCTATTCGATCACCAAAATAAGGAAATAATCTGGTATCCGCAAAAAATTCAGCCTGCAAAACTTTGAGTTTAAATTCATCAACTTGTTTTTCTTCAGAGATAGCTATTGTTGACTCTTGATCATTATTTAATTTATCGTGACTATTCAGCAGACGATCTAATTCTTCTATGAGTCTTTGACATGTAGATGTTTCAGCACCCAAAGAATATTCTCTTTGAGCTTGTTGCAAACTAGCTTTCATTCCATGCAAACTACAGCGAAGAACCTTAGCTAATTCCGAGCTTTTGTCATTTAAAAGATTTTCTAATTCTTCCATTAATATCTATATAACCTCTAATTAATGTTCTCCAGAGAAGGGATCTCTGCTTTTTTCAAGTTCATTGAGTTGTAATTGAGGTGTTGTCACATAAACCCACCCTTCTTCTTTGAGACATTCTGAATTTGTATGAATATAATAGGGTACTTCTCCCGCATGAATTCTCAAATCTCCAGCCTCATCGAGGGTTGCATGATATTTACAAGGAAGTCCGCTGTCATCATCAGGCTTACTTAATTGACCAATTAAAATCCAGTAACTTTCATCCTTATCCCCATCAGTTTGAAATAAATAAAAGCTATGCTCACCACTTTTGGGAAAGGCAGGTAAGGTTTCACTTATAATTCCTCGTACTTGTTTACCTTCATCTTGATAATGAAATATTTCTGGGTAAGTATACTGACTATCATCTTCTTTTGATTTAAAAAGAGTTGTATATGCGTTAGTAGCATCAACTGCATATACTTCAGCAACAATTACTGCAATATCTCCATTTTTAGGAGGGATTTTCTTATTATCTTCAACAGAAACCCATTCTAAGGTAGAACTAGTAGATTCTTGCTGGATTGCTGTTTTAACATTTATAGCTGCTATATTTGAGTCGATTGAATAATGAGGATTACCACGACAAAAAAACAGTTGAAATTGTAACTTCTGGTCAATTTGAAATTGAGCTTTAATTTGCTGACGAAATTGAAATTGATTCATATTTAGTTTACTTGCAATAGCTTTCCCATCAAAATTCCCCCAGTTTGGTAATTCTGCTTGTTCCTCAAAATCTTGACGAAATATGCCCGTGTTTAATTGAATTCCTCTCCAATCACTACGAGCTTTAACAAGTGGTTCTTTCGGGCTAAGTTGAGATAGTTTTTGTCCAGCTTTAAACAAAAGAATCTCATCTCCTAATGTCTGAGTAAGTAATTTAAATGAACATGGAAGATAGTAAGATAGATTCTTAACATCAATATAAAGCTGACTAGCTCCTTTACGAAGTAATTCGATAGAGTCTCTAGGAGAAAAAATTCTTTGACTAAGCATTTCTGCATAACAAGCTCCAGCAGAAGTTGCTATCTTAGTATATTCAGGAACAAAAGTAATTTTTTCTTGGTTCCAAACAAAATGTTTTGATTGGCTAAAAACTTGATAGGTTTCTTCTTTGACTTGATTAAGATTACAAGTTTTACCAGATAATATTAACCAATCTAACTTTTGATGTTTTGGGCGATCACCCAAACGATTTTCCATCAATCCTTTAGCAACATTAAACGCTTCTTGAATTATGGGTTTGGTAAGTTTTTCAAAATGTTTTTGATTCAGGATAATTTTAATACTATCTGACTCCTTTAAAGAATCTTTAATGTCACTCTGATCGTCTAAAATTTTTGAAATTTTTGCTCCTGGAAGCTCAAAATTAACTAAACTATCTGTTGGCTCTTGACCCAATTTTATTTTTGCCTCTTCTGCATAATCCCAAAGAGTATAGAAGGCTTGCAAACGTTCAGGATGAGCCTTCCATTTCGTTGGGATAATCCGCTCAGCAGTTTCTAGGACATCTTGATAGGCTTGATCCAGCTCAGGGTATTCTTTATCTAAGCACTTCAGTAAGCTATTCTTTTGGAAATCACCATTATCATCTAGAAAACGCTCATTGATTTGGCTAATTTTGTTTTTGAGTGGCTCGCTTTTTAAACTTCCTTCTTGTACTGCTGTTAATAGAGAATCAGCAATAGCAACTTTCAACCAGAGGAAAATTCGTAGAGTGATTAATTCTCCTCCTAATTGTAAATGGCCAGAAGAGCCCAATACTTTAGGAGTAAGAATATAGTAGCGTCCACCTGCACCTTTATCCTCATCTGGCTCAAAAATCTCGGATTGAGGAATTTCTTTCAAGCGAAGCTCAATTAGTGCAATATCAGTAGTTCCTCCTCCAATATCAATAACCAAAACATTTTGCACCCAGGTATCGTCATCGCGATAACAACGAGTTTTAAATGACTCAATCCCAAGATTTAAGTTACCGCCAAATTCTCGCCACAGAAAAAAGATGGCGACAGAAACCGCTTCATCATACGCTGTTTGAACATCAGCAACCCCCAAAGATTGAATGATAGTTTCCAACTCTCGGCGAACTAAAGGCGAAGCGACAGTAGGATAGGTAACGACAGCAGTAGTTTGATATAAGTCTCCTTGTCCAAATTGTTTGGCATTTGCTTGATGATATTTTTCTGTTAGATCAATTAAATGATGATAAGCAGAAGTAATAAGGTCATTAGATGTAATAGTTTCAGCCTGATTTGAATCGCCTAACTTTACTTTAAACTCTCTCTCTTGACCAAAATAACGTTTTGGAGAATGATGAAACCTACCTTGTATATCTTCTAAAGATTTACTATCTTCTTTGGCTTTAGCGATCGCGTCGTTTCTTTCCTGTTTAGCCCGAGACCCCATTATAATGCTCAAAGGATTATCTAAATCTTTGATTTCTAGTTCACTGGCAATTTCAGCTTTTTTACGAATTAACTCTAAGTTGACTGGAAAAAAATTTCGCGATCGCAAAAGCGGAATCCGGAACACTTCAGTATAAATCTCATAGAGCTTCTTTCTCACAGCACGGCGTAATTGCTGGTTTGGAGGCAAACTATTTTCCATCTCAGCAACAAATTTAAGGATATCGCCATTAGCTATAAACTCACTTAGCTCATTAGGATTTATCTCTAATTTTTTGCTGATTTTCTCGAGAAAATTTTTCCACTCTTGATTATTAACTCGGTCTATCTTCTCATAAGCAAGGATATCAAACCATTTAGCCAATTCATCTCGTAAAGCTTGCTTTTGTTCTATAGCTAAATCTTCTTGATGACGAATTTTTTTTATATCATGAAGAGTAACAGTTGAATTAGATGTCCCAAAATCAATAGCAAACCAACCTGGATATTTTTGTCCTGTTTTTTGACTTTTGTCAGATTGTTGCTGAGGTTCATTCATGTCTCTGTTCTCC
>JBCCYD010000365.1:0-6477 GCA_039190385.1 Cyanobacteria bacterium P01_F01_bin.143
TTATTATAATACTATCACCAACAGCAGACAAAGAAACCAAACCACTTAAATCTGTTAGGCTTGTCCACCTAATAACAAGGCCACCTGAAATACTACTTAGTGTATTTAAATTTGATAAATCTGTTATATCACTTCCATTCCAAATTAATCATCTGAGCTTGAGCTTTTTTCTGTAATGACAATACGTATGGGTCTTGTTAAATCATGAAGATTAAGTGAAATTGGATAATCTATCAGAGGACTATCATCTTCATCACTTTCAATATGCAGAAAAGTTCTATGGTTATTGGGAAATTTATCCAAATTGAGAAAGATTGTAGTTTTATCTTTGGTCATAGGTGGATATACTGTGAGATATGCTTTGATATTCTCTTTAACTGGGTTGCCACGCTGATCAATCAAATAAAAACTTATTGGCTTGCGGAAAAGACCAGATGGAAAACCCCATAAGCATTCAATAATTAATGTTGCTACTAGTGAAGAGAAAATCCCTATGATAAAAGATACTAAAGGTCTTTGAATAAAAGTTCTCATTAACTAAATCCTCGTCTGCTTGCCTATAAAGAAAATTATTAGACAAGTAAATTAAGTATTACTGAATTTGAGTCAGCAATGCCGTAAGTTACTATCATTAAGTTGTCATATGTGTACTGCTTACGCAGTTTTTCAAAAACAATAAAAAGCTTAGTCTTCAGTTAAGAATCAAAATTAATCAATGAGAATCTGTCTAGAAAATAATTCTAGGAATTAAAAAACTGACGTTGCTGAATTAAAATTTGATTCACTTGTTCCAGAGAAGAAAACTCGCAAATATGAGGAGCCGAGATATCCCAGAATTTACTAATAAATGAGAAATTTAATCGAGTTTTTAAGGTTTATCTGAGGTTTAGATTAACAAGGATTTTGATTGTTGAAGACGCTATAGAAGAGTTCAAATTAAAAGTATTGTTTTAACCCTTGTCATATGTCTGGCTAATCGCGAGAATTGTTATTGTTTTAGACAAAACATATAATATGACGTTTGCTGTATAAGATATCACATTTCGTCCAATTAAATTCATCTTAAATATTAAGTTTCTTATCAATTACCGATAAATTGCATCAGTTACACGGGAGACATCATATATTTCTGCAACATCATGAATTCTTAAAATATCAGCCCCAGACATAATCGCACTACAGCAAGTTGCAGCTGTTCCCCAAACTCTCTTTTGCGGTTCTGGTTGGTTAATAATTTTGCCAATAAAACTTTTACGAGATGTTCCGACGAGAATTGGCACTTTTAAAGTGTTAAACTCCGATAGTCGGCGTAATAATTCAATATTTTGCTCGGCAGTTTTGGCAAATCCAATGCCTGGATCGATAATAATTTTCGACTCGGGTACCCCACATGCGATCGCGTTTTGAATTTGATGACGAAGAGCATTAATAATATCGGTAACCAAATCTTGATAATCGGTCATTTGCTGCATTGTTTGGGGAGTTCCTCGTATATGCATCAAAATAATTGGCACATCTAGCTTGGCAGCAACGGTAAACATTTCTGGGTCAAAAGTTCCGCCTGAAATATCGTTGATCAGATCTGCCCCTGCTGCGATCGCGTCTTGGGCTATGGTGGCTCTGGTCGTGTCAACTGAAATTGGAATCGAAAATTGCTGACGAATTGCTTTGATTATGGGAATAACTCGATTAAACTCTTCGGTAACCGAAATTTGTTCGGCACCTGGACGAGTCGATTGACCACCAATATCGATGATATCTGCGCCATTATCGATCATGTATTGGGCTTGCGCGATCGCGGCTTGAAGATCATTAAATTGTCCGCCATCACTAAAACTATCTGGGGTAACGTTGAGAATTCCCATCAAGTAGGTTCTTTGTCCCCAAAGGAATTTATGTTCTCTAATGCTTAATGACATCAATAGTTAATAAAATACAAAGTTATTTCTCAGGTGATCTACAATACGGGGAAAATCTGTAACATTATAAAGATATAAAGCTGTATCAATATTCATATGACTAATAATAATAACGCTAATGGCAACTGGAAAACTAAACTAGAACAGTTAGAAGAGCAAATACGTAAAGCCGCTGCTGCGAATCAATCTAGCCAGCAATCTAATCAGGATGTCTCTCCCTATGTGGAAATGGATTCGGAAACCTATTTCGCAGAGAAGGCTGCTGCTTGGATGGAGATGACTCGCAATTGGTTTAATGCTCTATCAAAACCAGGTAAGGTGATCGTGGGTGTTTGTGCAGTTTGGTTAGGTTTTTCTGCTCTCAATACGGTTTTTCATCTTATTAGTAGTCTTCTTAGTCTAGTGGTTTTGGGGGTTATACTCTATTTTATTTACACCAAATTTATTAAAAGTAATGGTTAATATGAAGTTCATTAAACCAAACCTAATTTATAAATGGTAGAAGTCGTTGGTATTGGTTTAGATGGTGCGCTTGGATTAACGAAAAAAGTACAAGAGATTATTAAGCAGGCGACTATTTTAATAGGTAGTAGTCGTCATCTTAGTTATTTTGAATCTCATGTTGCTCGCAAAATAATATTAAATAATTTGCAGCAGAATCTCGATGAAATTGCTCAATTAATTGATACGGATTCCAGGATTGTAATCTTAACTAGTGGTGATCCGCTTTTTTTTGGTTTGGGACGTTTATTACTGGAAAAGTTCCCGTCGGATAAACTTAATTTTTATCCTAATGTTAGTTCAATTCAATTAGCTTTTAATAAAATAAAACTGCCTTGGCAAGATGGGTCAATAATTAGTCTTCATGGACGCGATCGCGTTAAGGAATTAACGACAGCTCTCAAACGAGGAACTGAGAAGATTGCTCTTTTAACGGATCGGATTTATCATCCAGCTGCGATCGCGAAACTTTATTTTTCTTTAGATATTCCCGTTGATTATAGTTTTTTTGTTTGTGAAAATCTCGGTAGTGATACAGAAAATATAACGCATTTCTCTGTAGCCGAAGTTGCCAAATTAGCAAACCTGGAAGCTGATAGTTTTGCTGCTTTGAATGTAGTAATTTTAATTCGAGAATTTTTGTGTAAAGATCCTGAATATTATCAAAAGTTACCTTTAATCGGAATTCCTGATGGGGCATTTTGTAGTTTTCGCGATCGCCCTAGTTTAATTACTAAAAAAGAAGTCCGTACTGTTATTTTAGGTCAATTAGCCTTGCAACCTAATCAAATAGTTTGGGATATTGGCGCAGGAACAGGTTCGGTATCAATTGAAATGGCCCGATTATGCCCTAGTTCTCAAGTTTTTGCTGTAGAAAAAACTGCGATTGGAGTTTCCTTGATTACTAAAAATTGCGAGAATTTTCAAGTTAACAATGTTTCTGTAATCAATGGCAAAGCGCTAGAAAAAGTAGAGCAATTGCCAGCTCCTAATCGTATTTTTATTGGGGGAAGTGGCGGCAATTTAAGAAAAATACTTACCCTTTGTCAGCAAAAACTTCTCCCAGGTGGAATTATTGTAATTGCTCTAGCAACTATGGAGAATTGCCATGAGGCTTTAGCTTGGATCAAGGAGCATAATTGGCAATATAATTTATTGCAATTACAAATATCGCGATCGATTGCGGTTGGTCAATTCACGCGTTTGTCTCCTTTAAATCCTGTTACGATTATTACGACTAACAAATCAACAACTGCTTTCTGTTAACGGGCTTTCCCTCAGATGAAGTTACCCCTTTATTATTTAATGATTGAATTCCAGCTCGATCAAGAATTTGAGGAATTAGGTCTTCTCGTTTAACTGCCATGAGATGAACACCTTGGCAAATGTCTTTGGCTTGTTTTACCTGTTCTGCTGCGATCGCGATTCCTTCTTCTAAAGGATCTGTCGCATCAGCAAGGCGTTGAATAATCGAGTCGGGAATATTGGCTCCAGGAACGCAACGGTTAATAAATTGGGCATTTTTAGCCGACTTCAGCATAAATATCCCAGCTAAGATCGGTTTATCGCTCACAGAGGCGACTTCGCTCATAAATGTTTCTAGACGATTAAAATCGGTTATCATCTGGCTTTGAAAAAATTGTGCGCCTGCTGATAATTTCTTTTCAAAGCGCCTTTTTATGGCTGATAAACTTTTTAATTGAGGATCAACTGCTGCCCCAGCAAATAAATCTAGAGATTCGTCAGGTAATTTCTTATCGTTAAAATCAAACCCGTCGTTGAGCTTAGAAATTACCTTGAGCAATCGCACTGATTCTAAGTCAAAAACTTGTTTAGCTTCTTTATGATCTCCCACCTTTACCGGATCTCCTGTGAGCGCCAAGATATTTCTAATCCCTAGAGCGTGGGCTCCCATCAAATCTGCTTGCAAACCAATAGCATTGCGATCGCGGCAGGCTACCTGACATATCGGTTCAATACCGTTTTGCAGCAAAATTACCGATGCTGCTAGAGAAGACATGCGCAAGACAGCACGACTGCCATCTGTGATATTAACAGCATGAACACGATTCTTTAACAGTTGCGCCATTTCCAACATTCGTGCGGGATTGCCTCCTTTAGGTGGTGCAATTTCAGCAGTAATTAAAAAATCTTTGTTCAATACAGCTTTTTTTAAATGACTAGTCATATGTTTATTGATTTTGTTTTGATTTTTTCTTTATAGTTTAACGATTAGGTAGAAAACCCAAAGCGTTTTTCACTCTTGCTAGGGTAGCATTGGCCACGACCTCCGCTTTTGCTGCGCCTTCTCGGAGTATCGAGTCAAGATAATCCTGATTGTTCATGATTTCTTGATATCTATTTTGGATCGGTTCTAGAGCCGCGATCGCAGTATCTGTTAATAATGGTTTAAACTTTCCCCAACCCATATCTTGACATTCTATGGCAACTGACTCTTTACTTTTGCCTGATAGAAGTTGATATAAAGTTAATAAATTAGTACATTCTGGCCGTTCTGGATCGTCAAAAACTAATCCTTTAGCCGGATCGGTTTTGCATTTTTTGATTTTCTTTTTAATCAAGTCTGGAGGGTCTAAAAGGTTGATCCGACTGAGTTCTGAGGGATCAGACTTGGACATTTTTCTCGTCCCATCGGTCAAACTCATGACCCTTGCCCCTTGTTTGCGAATTAAAGGATCGGGAAGTTTGAGTACCGGTTTTTTCTTCTTGCCGAATTTATCGTTAACTCTAATTGCGATATCACGGGTTAATTCTAAATGTTGTTTTTGATCTTCGCCTACGGGTACTTTGTCAGCATCGTAGAGCAATATATCTGCTGCCATCAAGACGGGATAATCGAGAAGCCCGACACTAACATTTTCTCCTTGCTTGAGAGCTTTTTCCTTAAATTGGATCATCCTTTCTAACCAATTGAGAGGAGTAATGCAGTTGAGCAACCAAGTTAGTTCGGTATGAGCTTTGACATGGGATTGAACAAAGATATTGGAACATTCAAGATCAATGCCGCAAGCTAGATATAATGCTGCCATTGTTAGGGTATTATCTGCTAGGGCTTTGGGATCATGGGGTACCGTAATCGCGTGCAGATCTACCACACAGAAGAAATTATCATATTCTTGTTGGATCTCTACCCAATTACGGATTGCTCCGAGATAGTTCCCTAAATGTAAGTTACCCGTAGGTTGGACTCCAGATAATACTCGCTGTTTGCTCATCTTGTTGTAAATTTAGTTTTATTAAATTGGTTGAAGAGATTTTCTACAGTTAAATAGTATTGCACGAATTCTGGAACTCTTCTCAATTATGCTTAAGAAGCTACATTACTTATCAAGTTGGCAGATGTATTTGAGGTCAAGAAATGCCATATAGTAACTTTAGTCTGAAGGATGTTAAGAGCCAACTAGACATTTCACTCATTGAAAATGATAATTTATTTTCTGGTGTAGAAGAAATTAAAATTAGTCAAATACTTCGAGAAACTCTAGCGGAAAATGTTCCTTTAGCTCGGGCAATTAATACTGAGAAAGCTAGATCAGAATTGATTATTGCCAATATTCTTGTTGAGGTAAGAAAAATTTTCAAACATAGAATTAGTTTATTTTCAGGAATTGAATTCAATGTAGACAAAGAAAATAATCTCAATGGCTTTTGTGATTTTATTATTAGTTCTTCTCCAGAGCAGTTAATGCTTAATGCTCCTATTATCGCGATCGTTGAAGCGAAAAATGAGAATATTATTGGGGGATTAGGACAATGTATTGCCGAAATGGTTGCAGCAGATATTTTTAATCAGCATGAAAATAACAAGATTGAAAAAGTTTATGGAGTAGTGACGACTGGTACTGCATGGAAATTCTTGAAACTGGAAGATAATCAAGCTTATATTGATCTAGATGAATATTATATTGATATGCCAGGAAAAATTATTGGTATTTTATCTAGAATGGTTGAGCAGAGAGTTTAGCCATTTTAGGAAAGGTGATTTATTATAGTTAATTATCTGTTTTATAGTAATAAATCTAATAGTTACATAAAA
>JBCCYD010000366.1:0-6468 GCA_039190385.1 Cyanobacteria bacterium P01_F01_bin.143
CTCTATCCCATTAGATTTAGCGAGATCAACTAAATTTTTAGTTCCTTGATAATCTACTTGATAGGGATCGGTAAAATTAAAACTGGGAGTAGCTCCAGTAGCACAGATTAATATATTACAATGAGACATTGCCTCAGCTATAGTATCTGGCTTTGTGACATCTCCCAAGATAAAATCTACTCCAGAAGGTAATAATTCTTGTGCTTTTTCGAGATTTCTCACCACTGCGGTGACTGTAACATTGCGTTTTGTTAAATCTTTAACTATATGTTTTCCTGTTTGTCCTGTAGCCCCAATAACTAATACCTGCATAAGAATCTAAATCACACCTACTTTAATACAAACATGTTTAACTAAAATTATTAGCTTCTTTATTGTAGAAAATTTCTCTCTCAAAGGAAGTGTTATTTGGTAGCCTGGAAAAAAATATGCAGTTCAAATTTGTTCAAGCTCAACCCCACAAATTCTCACAAGTGTCAAGTCAAAAGCCAGTTGTCCCCCCAAATTCGCTAAATGGTAATAGGCCTTTTTTCTTTCAAGGTAATTTTGTCGGCTATATGGATATGTATAGCGATGCGGATACGGTGGCAAACTATCTTGATGCTCATGATCACTGGTTTGTCCATTGTGCTCATCCGATGAAGGTGGAACCTCTGGGCAACAATGGCTATACGTTGATTGTGGGACGTTTCTCCTCTCTGGGTCATGAAGTAGAACCTAAAGTTGCTTTGGTTTTCCATCCTGCCCAAAACAGAGTTTATAAGATGCATACTGTCCCAGTTCCTAATTATGAATATCCTGGCTATGAAGTTCAATATGATGCTGCAATGGAACTGCGAGAATTAACTCCTGAGCAAATTTTAGGCACCAACATCACAAAGGTTTTCCCTTATAAAAAATCTATTCCTTCGATCATTACCAGAATTAATTGGCACTTAGATTTGGTCGTGACTGTTGAGCTTCCTCCTTTAATCTCTAGATTTCCTTTATCTTTAATTCAAAAAATGGGCGATCGCCTATTATCACAAATAGTTTGTCAGATATCTCCTCGTTTAACCTATAAAGTACAAAAGGATTTCCATTCTCGCTTGAAGTTACCAATTCCACCTAAATCTGGCAGAAGATTGCAAAAAGTAAAAAAGTCAATTAATCCAACCGAAGAACAAGCGGCATAATGGCTAATGGCTAATGGCTAATTGCTAATTGCTAATTGCTAATTGCTAATCGCTGATGGCTAATTGGTCAATGATTAATACTCAATGATCAATGGTTAATGCTCAATGATTAATGCCCAAAGAATAAGCTATAAAATCTGGTTCTATGCCCTTGAGTTGTAAAGACTGGGGCTGAACTTGTTGATATTCAGGGAAAGTTAGATTATTTAAAACTGTATCTGAAACTAAAATTGTATTGGGTGCGGCATTTTTTTGTAGTCTTGCCGCAATATTTACTACTTTGCCGATCGCGGTATAATCTTTTCTTTGTTGACCACCAAACATACCAACAACGGCATTTCCTTGATGAATGCCACAACGCAATTGCAACGAGGGTAAATGCTCCTCAACCCCAATTCCTTGAGCCTGCCATTTTTGATTTAGTGGCTGAAGATAACGATACATTGCCTGGGCTGTTGCGATCGCCCTTTGCCCTTGTTCTTGAGGTGACAATTCCTCTGGAGCCCCAAAAAGAGCCATCACCGCATCCCCCAAGAATTTATCAATTGTCCCATCTTGCTCGAAGACCGCTTGAGCCATCGCTTCTAAATATTCATTGAGTAATTCCGATAACAAATTAACTTCTAATTGACTGGATAAATTAGTAAACCCTACTAGATCGCAGAATAAAATAGTTACACAATGGAGTTCTGGCTCTAGATCAAGAGTTAATTTACCAGCGGCTGCCTTATTTGCGATCGCCTCTGGTAAGAAACGTTTTAAAATCGACTCGGTGAGATAGTAATTTAAATCTGCAACTTTTTGTTGACTAATTTGTAGCTGCTTTGCTTGTTTGCGAGTCGTATCGTAGAGTCGAGCTTGTTTAACTGCGATCGCTGCTTGAGTTGCCACAGCCTGAGCTAATTGAATTTCCGATTGCTCCCATTGTCGAGAAAGAGCTGATTGACGCAGCGTCAGACTACCCATAATTTTGCCATCGAGAATTAAAGGAACAATCAACAAAGCCTTCGATTTAGCATGCCAAGGTAAATCATGCCTTGCTAGCTCCTTTTTCGCTGCCAGATCTCGAAAAACTAAGGGTTTACGTTCTTGTAAAAGTTGTTGGAGAACAGGATTATCGGCAATTTGCACCAAAGAAATTGTTGAATTTTGGCTGTTGGGATTGCTATTAGAGAGTGGTTTTGGTTCCTGAGGATTATAAAAAGCCACACAACGCATAAAGCGATCGCTTTTTTCCCATAGAGAAAGACTACAACCATCCACCTGTAAAGCTGAGCCTAATTCGGTCACAATCGTATTAAACATTACTTGAGGCTCCAGACTACCTCGAATAGCATTGATAATTCGATTTAGGGTCGCTTCCCTTTGCGCCAAATTGCGCATATTCTCGTAAGCTTCCATTTGCGCGATCGCCAACTTAGCTTGAGTTGCCATCTTGCTCGCCAATGTTATTTCTTCGCTTTGCCAACAAGTTTTTGATTGCCAACGATGCAAAGTTAGAGTAGCCTTGATATTTACTTGATCGCTTAGAGGGATTGAAAGACTAGACTTGACCTTGATATCTTTACAAGCCTCATATATCTGTGAATTTAAAGAGTATTCATCATGCCAAGATAAATCCTGACCATAATCCTCCAATATGACCAAATTATTGATGAATGGTACGGTTTTTTGCAAAATATCATTATCAATATGGGGAATCTCTTCTCTGCTCGCTTGATAATAAAAACACTGAGGCTTATTATCTAAAACATTCTGAGCACAAATAATCGCAATATCTGCATGTAAAACTATGCCAATAGTCTCTACAATGTTTTGACAAGTAGTTTCCCAAGATAAATTGTCTAGTCTAGGACAAGCAATTTTAACCATTAATTTTTGACTATTATAGGCTTGTTAGGTTAAAGCACTCTGTTATCATTCCCATTTCAAAGTTAAAAAAGTACATCTATCTCAATATTTCGATAATCTAAAATAAATAAAATTAACTAGAATATTCTTTCCTGCATGTTTTTTTTTGCTTCAACCGAAAATGAAGACCAATTCGATACGATAGTGCGTGTTGCTCAGAGAAAAGATGTTTCTGAATTGGCGAACACGATGATTGCCTGCTTTTACGATTTTCCTCCTATTTTGATGTGGATTAATTCAGTCCTAAAATTAACTCTTTCCGAAGACTTACGCTACCGCTTAAAAAAGCCTTCTTCACTTTATTGCTGCTTCGTTGCTACTAAAAAGTCAAAAATTGCTGGAACAGTAGAAATTTCTCTCCAAAAGCCTTGGTGGTCGGTGACAACTCAATTTCCTTATATTTCCAACCTAGCAGTCAAAAATATCTATCGTCGTCAAGGAATAGCTAAAAAATTATTAACTCAATGTGAACAGGTATCCCGCAGTTGGGGTTATCGAGAAATTCGGCTGCATGTTTTAGCTAATAATCATGCTGCTCAAAAGCTTTATCTTGGTTTGGGCTACAAGTTTATCCGGGAAGAAATGAGTTGGCATTGTTGGTTCCCCCATTATTCTTCTCGCCTACTAATGAAGAAAGAGTTGAGCAATCTTGAGTAAAAATCTACGAAGCCGACTCATATGTTCTAAAATCTTAAAGAAAATATAAAACTATAAAATTTTGTTAAGGGGAGATAGGGTATGTATATTGTGCAGATTGCCTCAGAATGCGCTCCTGTGATCAAGGCTGGTGGCTTGGGTGATGTGGTTTATGGACTAAGTCGGGAACTAGAAAATCGAGGTCATTGTGTCGAGCTGATTCTCCCCATGTACGATTGCATGAGATACGACCAGATTTGGGGTCTTCATGAAGCCTATCGCGGTCTTAATGTTCCTTGGTATGGTGGAGTTATCAACTGTAATGTTTATTGTGGTTGGGTACATGGCAGACTATGTTTCTTTATTCAACCCTATTCAGGAGATAATTTCTTCAATCGAGGTTATTACTATGGCAGTAATGATGACTACATGCGTTTTGCTTTCTTTAGTAAGGCTGCTTTAGAATTTTTGCTAGTTAGTAATAAGCGTCCTCATATTATTCACTGTCACGATTGGCAAACTGGTTTAGTGCCTGTGATGTTGTATGAAATTTATCAGCATCATGGATTAGGCGGGCAGAGAGTTTGCTACACAATTCATAACTTTAAGCATCAAGGTATTGGCGGAGCTGATATTCTTTGGGCAACTGGTCTCTATCGCGAAGGTTATTACTTCCATTACGATCGCCTCAGAGACAATTTTAATCCCTTTGCTCTTAATTGCATTAAAGGTGGGATTGTCTATTCTAATTACGTTAATACAGTTTCTCCCCATCATGCTTGGGAAGCTCGTTATCAAGATGTGGGCTATGGTTTAGGCCATACTTTAGAAATTCATCAAAGTAAATTTGGCGGAATTCTCAACGGTGTTGATTATAGTATTTGGTCTCCAGAAAGCGATCGCTATATTCCCCATCAATATTCTCTTGATGATATGGAAGGTAAGGCTCTCAATAAAAAAGCATTACGGGAAAGACTATTGTTACAGGATGTTGATAAACCGATCATTGCCTATATCGGTAGACTAGACCAACAAAAAGGTGTTCATTTAGTTCATCATGCTATGTATTATGCTCTCAACAGAGGAGCCCAGTTTGTTCTATTAGGTTCGGCAACCGAATCTAGTATTAACGATTGGTTCTGGCATGAAAAACATCACCTCAATAAGAATCCAGATGTTCATCTCGAAATTGGCTTTAATGGGGAGTTAGCTCATTTGATTTATGCGGGCTCGGATATGATGGTCGTCCCCAGTAATTATGAGCCTTGTGGTCTAACTCAGCTAATTAGTTTGAAATATGGCACAGTTCCCATTGTCAGAGGTGTGGGAGGATTAGTTAGTACTGTGTTTGATCGCGATTTTGACCAAAATCATGCCGAAGAAAAACGCAATGGTTATGTTTTCTATGAGACTGATAACCATGCTCTAGAATCTTCTATGGAAAGAGCGATCGGTCTTTATAAAGAATTCCCCAAAGAGTTTGAGCAGCTCAGACAACAAGGTATGGAATATGATTATTCCTGGACTACTTCAGGCGGTCAATACGAGAATATTTATGAGTTTATCAAAGCCTTTTAGGTAAGGGAGATAGGGAGATAGGGAGATAAGATTGATAATTATTCCCCAAATCCTTAAGAATCCAAATACATTTTTTTCTAGTATTTAAATTCAAATTTCAATGTTCAACAGAGGTTAATTAATGCGTGTTTTGGTTATGGGTGGAACCCGTTTTATTGGGGTTTACTTAACAAAGGTTTTGGTGGCTCAAGGTCATGAGGTTGTTCTGTTTAATCGGGGGAATAAACCGGCTCCAGTTGAGGGTGTTGCGCAAATTCATGGCGATCGCAAAGATCCGATGCAGCTCAAGGAAAAGTTAGCGGGCGAAAGCTTTGACGTTATTTTCGATAATAATGGTCGTGAATTAAGTCATACTCAGCCTTTGGTAGAAATTTTCTCAGGTAAAATCCAGCATTTTATTTATGTAAGTTCAGCGGGTGTTTATCTCAAATCGGAGCAGATGCCCCATCGTGAAGGGGATGCAGTTGATCCCCAGAGTCGCCATAAGGGCAAACATCAAACGGAGGCTTATTTAGCTGAGTCGGGAATTCCGTGGACTTCGATTCGTCCGACTTATATTTATGGGCCACAAAACTATAATGATCTCGAAGCTTGGTTTTTCGATCGCATTGTTCGTGACCGACCGATTTTGATTCCAGGCAATGGTAAGCATATAACCCAGTTGGGACATATTCAGGATTTGGCTAATGCCATGGCTGCTGTGGTGGGGAATGAGCAAGCTGTGGGGCAGATTTATAATGTTTCTGGCGATCGCTATGTAACATTTGATGGGTTGGCAACTGCTTGCGCGATCGCGGCTGGCAAATCTCCTGAAGACCTCAAAATTCTTCATTACGATCCAAGTCAATTTGATTTTGGCAAACGCAAAGCTTTTCCAATGCGAGTTCAACATTTCTTTGCTGAAGTGAACAAAGCGATGAATGATCTTGATTGGCAGCCAGAATATGATTTAGTTGCTGGGCTTAAAGATTCTTTAAATCATGATTATTTAGCTTCGGGGAGAGACAAGGCAGAAATTGATTTTTCTTTGGATGAGAAAATTTTAGCAACATTGTAGAAAATAATATTTTCTACAATCCAAACTTAAGTAATGCGTTACGCTATTGCTAACGCATCCTACTAGAATTTATTAAATTAATGCTAGAAACATATCAAATTCTTTTTTCTA
>JBCCYD010000367.1:0-6415 GCA_039190385.1 Cyanobacteria bacterium P01_F01_bin.143
GACTTGCCAAAAAAGCCGAAGAACAAAAAGAATAGATTTTGTAGGGGCGAACGGCCGTTCGCCCCTACAACTGATAACTGTTAACTTCTAACTGATCAAAAGAGTTGCCAGTCAGGAGAATTCAATCTCTTCAATCTTCCTAAGCGTTTAGAGAAGTATCTATTGTCGAGCCTTGACCAACAATGAATAACCGAAGCATTAATATTAATCGCCCAAGCCCAAATATGAGCCATTTGAGTTAAAGCTTGTAAACAATCCTCCTCTTGAGAAGTCAACTTTTGAACTGTTTGATAACCCTCAAAAAAGGCATCACGAATTTTTCGATTCATCCCCGCACGCAGAGATACTTGCAAAAACTTCGCCAAATCAAAGGCACGCCAACCATAACCACATTGATCAAAATCAAATAAAGTAATCTGATTATCATCAGTAAAGTGAATATTGCCACTATGGGGATCCCCCCAACAAGTAGTCCAGAAAGGCAACTGTTTAGGCAAGTTTTTTAATTCTGCTTTGATCCGAGTAATATTATCGAGTAAATATTCTAAATCCTCTGGTCTCTCTTCCAAAAATGGGGAAATCGTAGTGAAAGAATTATCTAAAAGATATTCCAAGGATAAGTTTTTATTAGTTAATCTCTCTAGAATTAGACTATGTTGTGAAGGCTGAAACTTAGTTCCTGTTTGATGTAAATTAGCCAAAGATTGACCAAGAATTTTACTTTGGGAAATTGTTAGGTCTCCGAGGGGAACAGTGCCTTTGGCGTAGGGAAACAATGCCGCATAGCGATCACCTTCTAAGGCTTTAACCGTTACAAAAAGCTCATTTTCTTTAGTTCTGACTGGATAAGCTACTGGCAAAGAATTCTGATGCCAAAAATCTAGCAATTCCAATTCAAATTCAATATCTAGTTGAGAACGCCAATGATGATGAGATACTCGAAGAACGTAATATTCTTGTTCTGTTTCCACTAGATAAACATCACTTAACCCACGATTCCAGAGTAGACAATTAGTTATAGGCGCAATTGAATAATCACTCAAAACTTGCTCAATTAATGCCTGTGGAGACAAAGTGGAGTAGACAACAGGAAATGCAGTTGCTGACTTTGTTTGACGTGGATTCAGGGAGGGGCTAATGATCACATTCAAAGCAGATATAATTCGTATTGATCAACTTTCCACGTTACTCTTCTTTGAATGGCAATAAGGTATTCATATATACCATTGACTATTAAAAGAACTTGCAAAATATCAAGGTTTCTTGACATGCAAATTACAACCCTTTGCTGATTTCTGTATAGACGTGTCGGCGACACGTCTTTTTTGTGTAGCGGTAATTAATCTAAATCTTGGAACAAAGGCGTACTAAGATAACGTTCACCAAAGCTAGGCTGAATCACCACAATCAACTTACCCTTGTTTTCCGATCTCACACCAACTTTAACCGCAGCTGCGATCGCGGCACCCGCAGAAATCCCCGATAATAAACCCTCTTCCCTTGCCAGACGACGACCGTAATCAAAAGCTTCATCATTACTTACGGTTACAACTTCGTCAATCAAATCTACATCTAAAACCTCGGGAATAAAACCCGCTCCAATACCCTGAATTTTATGTCCACCAGGATTGCCTCCAGATAGTACAGGACTGCCAATTGGTTCAACTGCGATCGCTTTAAATCCTGGTTTGCGTTTTTTCAGAACTTCAGCAATGCCTGTAATTGTACCCCCTGTACCCACGCCAGAAATTACCATATCCACTTTGCCATCCGTATCATTCCAAATCTCTTCTGCGGTGGTTAAACGATGAATTTCTGGGTTAGAAGGATTTTCAAACTGTTGCAACATATAAGCATTGGGCATTGCAGTTTCCAAATCTTCCGCCTGTTGAATCGCTCCTTTCATGCCTTGATCCGCAGGAGTTAATTTCAATTCTGCCCCGAAAGCTTTCAACATCGCCCTTCTTTCAACACTCATACTTTCAGGCATCGTTAATATTAGCTTGTAACCCTTCGCTGCTGCTGTCATCGCCAAGGCAATTCCTGTATTTCCCGAAGTTGGCTCGATCAGAGTAGTTGTCTTGGGAGAAATTAAACCCGCTTTCTCCGCAGCCATAATCATATTTACCCCAATGCGATCTTTTACCGAAGCAGTGGGATTCATACTTTCAAGTTTTACAACAATTTCGGCTACACAACCTTCCGCCGCAGAAATAGAATTTAAACGTACTAAAGGAGTATTTCCGATTAATTCCGTAATATTATTGGCAATACGCATAGTTACAATAAAGCTCCTTGATTCAATCTGAAAAATATGTAGTTTTAATTGAACAATGATTTAGGTTTATTGACCAATAAACTAAATTTTTCTTAAGACAATCACCTTTTTTTTCTTAGTTTATTGACCCTAATAAGTTTGGGCGTAAATACAACGCGCGTTCAACAAGCTTGAAGCCTTGTAGAAAAAAAACTTTTGACTTTTGACTTTTGACTTTTGACTTTCGCACAGCGGCACTAGTCAAAAATTTTACTAATACGTTCTTGAATATTTTTCGCCGCTAGATAAGGATCTGCTGCTTTCCGAATTGGTCTACCAACAACAATATAATCAGCTCCATTAATAAAAGCTTCTTCGACATCAACAGTCCGCTTTTGATCGTCAACAACTTTATTCTCTACTGGTCTAATTCCTGGCGTAACAATTAAAAAGTTTTCCGCCAAATTATCTCTCAAATCTTTGGCTTCTAAACCGGAAGAAATAACCCCATCACAGCCAAGTTGAAATGCTCTTTTGGCTCTAGATAAAACTAATTGCTTGACATCACATTGAAAACCTAGATCATCAAGATCTCCGCGATCGAGACTAGTTAGAACTGTAACAGCTAAAATCTTTAAAGTTTCACCTTTTTCGGCTGCCGCAGCTTTTAGGATACTATCATTACCGTGAACTGTGGCAAAAGTTGCGCCTTTATTTTTTAATTGTCTGACTGCTGAGGCTACTGTTTGAGGAACATCAAAAAACTTCAGATCAACAAAAATCTTCTTATCTTGTTCTAGTAACCAATCCAACATGGGATAGTAGCTACCAGACATAAAAAACTCTAAACCTAATTTGTAAAAGCTGATAGTATCATCTAACCTAGTGACTAATTCTTTGGCTTTTTGTTCATTATCAACATCAAGAGCAAAAATTAATCGTTCAGCAGTAGGAATATTTTTATTTGAAACCAAAGAACTATTTCCCATAATTTACGAGTAGCAAGGATTTATTTTAATGGGAAGCAGTCTCTAGTACAAGAGAAAAGAGAAAAACTAATCTCTTAATTTTCTGGTTCAGGAGTTGCTGATTCTGCTTCGGTAGTTTGATTTTCTAACTCTTGTTGGATTTGTGTTCGCAGAGCAGCTAGATTTGGATCTTCGGGATACATTGCGATTAATTTATCCAGAGGATCGATCGCACCTTCAAAATCTCCTATTGCTTGCCGTATCCTAGTTAACTCAATTAGAGCATTAAGATTATTAGGCTCTCTGGCTAAAACTTTTTCATAGCCACTTGCCTGTGCCTTTAATTGCGCTAGTGGATCGGCAGTTTCGGCCACAGGATTATTGGCAACAGTAGAATCTCTGCTTAATAAACTCCCAATAATCACTGCCCCAGTAGAAACAACAAATGCCGACCCAAAGACCGCAACCAAAACCCGTTGTAACAGTTTTTTATTCATAAAATCTTGAGAAACGCAATATTACTAATTTTCAATTTTCAATTTTCAATTTTCAATTAAACACGTTGTATTTTAGCCCCTAGTTTAACTAATTTGCTTTCAATATTCTCATATCCGCGATCGAGATGGTGTAAGCCACTAACAATTGTTTTTCCTTGAGCCGCTAGTCCTGCAATTACCAATGCCGCAGAAGCTCTTAAATCTGTTGCCATAACTGGAGCCCCAGAAAGGAAAGCAACACCGTTAATCATGGCATGATGACCTTTGATCCGAATATCAGCACCCATTCGTTGTAATTCAGCAACATGGCGCAGACGATTTTCAAATACTGTTTCACTGATGACGCTATAACCTTCACTAACACTTAATAGTGCCATGAACTGAGCTTGCATATCTGTGGGAAATCCTGGATAGGGCAGAGTTTCAATATCGGTAGCTTGTAACTTACCAGGTATGAGACGCAAGCGATCGCTACCTTCGGCTACTACCTGACAACCAATGGCTTTCAACTTGGCAATCACAGGAACTAAATGCTCGGGAATCACCGAAGAAACTGTAATTTCTGATTGGGTAATTGCTCCTGCGACCAAAAAGGTTCCTGCTTCGATGCGATCGGGAATCACTTGGTAATCTACAGAATGCAAGCGATCAACTCCAGAAATAATAATTTTATTGGTTCCCGCACCACTAATTTTTGCCCCCATCGCGATACAAAAATTGGCTAAATCAACGATTTCTGGCTCTTGGGCAGCGTTTTCGAGAACGGTTTCTCCATTGGCTAGAGTAGCCGCCATTAAAAGAGTTTCTGTTGCCCCTACACTGGGATAATCCAAGTAAATATTAGCGCCTTGTAATCTGCGATCGCGTCCTGGAACATGAGCATGGACAATGCCTGATTCGATCAGAACCTGAGCACCCATTGCCTGCAATCCTCTTACATGCAAATCTACAGGTCTAGCACCAATGGCACAGCCTCCTGGCAAGGGAATACGGACATTACCAAATCTGGCTATCAAGGCACCGATCGCGAAAAAACTGGCCCGAAGTTTGGAAACCAAATCATAGGGTGCTTTCGTGGGATTAATATCGCGCGCATCAATATCTAAAGTATCGCCATTTTTGCTCAGCTTTACGCCCAAAGCTGTGAGAATCTGACTCATTTTTTTGATATCAGCTAGTTCGGGAACATTGCGCAACCGACAATCTTCGGGACAGAGCAAAGAACCTGCCATTAAAACTAAAGCTGAGTTTTTTGCTCCACTGATAGTCACATCTCCACTTAAAGAGTTACCACCCCAAATTTCTAAAACAGGTTGTACTGAATCTTTGACAATTGATGGTTGTGTCAATTTAGAGATAGATTTAATGGTTTTGTCCTCCGATTATGATTAATTTTCGTATATTTAAATGAAATTATTTGTAGTAATCTTTACAACAATCACAAGTTAAATCAAGTTTTGTTATAGAGACATTATCCTTAGTAAGTTACCCAAATAGTATTTGATAATTAATAATATTTTTAAATTAACTTCAAGATAAGCTATTAGCTATCAGATTTTCTGCTGTTGAAATCGCAATAGGTTCAATCAGTTAGCAGTTATCAGCTATCAGCTATCAGTTATTAGGTCTCAATTGGAAATTGAACCCCGACTGAGACATACAGCTTAAAGAAGCTAGGGTATTAGACCCAGTGAAAAAATAACTGTTCACTGTTCACTGTTCACTGTTCACTGATAAAAGCCTGAAGCTTTTTAGAATCAAGAATAGTGGGAACTTCTATTTTCGAATTTTGCACATCAGCAATCAAAGTATTACTTCCTAATTGCAAATTCGTCAACAAATTCGCTAATGATAAATTATGCAACGTAAAGAACTGCTCTTGGCTTTTCTTTATGTTTTTTCTATTCCTGATCTTTATAGATGTCTAAAATAATTCTGACAAGTATTAAAAACCCTCTTATAAAAGAAATACGCAAACTTCAACGAAGTAAAGAAAGACGTAAACAAAATTTGCTTTTACTAGAGGGGACTAACGCGATCGCGACAGCAGAAAGATTAGATTATCCCCTATACATTGTTCTTGCTACTGAAAAATGGCAAGAAACTCATCTGTCGTTGTGGCAAAAGATTTCTCTCAAGGCGCAAAGAGTAGAAATAGTTAGTCCTGAAGTTCTATCTGCGATCGCGACTACGGTAAATCCTGATGGAGTTGTAGCCACAGCAATTCGTCAACCAGCCCAAAAACCTGAGATCGCGACTACCAAATTAGCTTTAGCGATCGAAAGATTACAAGATCCCGGAAATCTCGGCACAATTATTCGCACAGCTATTGCCACAGGAGTTGATGGTTTATGGCTTAGTCGAGATAGTGTGGATTTCGACAACCCGAAAGTGATTCGGGCTTCGGTGGGAGAATGGTTTCGACTCGCGATCGCGGTGACCGATAATTTAGCTGATATAGTTCAAGAGCATAAAAAAAACCAAATTCAAGTTATTGCCACCGTCCCCACAGCAAACAAAACCTATTGGGAATTAGATTTTCAGCGTCCCAGTTTAATTCTTTTGGGCAACGAAGCTGCTGGCTTATCGGATGAATTAATTGCCTTAGCCGATGAGCGGGTTACTATTCCTGTGACCAATGAAGTAGAATCCTTGAATGTAGCGATCGCAAATTCTCTGTTACTATACGAAGC
>JBCCYD010000368.1:0-6359 GCA_039190385.1 Cyanobacteria bacterium P01_F01_bin.143
AAACAACTTTATCTATATCTATCTGTGCTTGCCCAGCTCCGTGTTCTGGGGACTATATACAAAATTTAATTTATGCAAAAAGTCTATTAGTATAATAAATCAAAAAGAAAAAACATCACAATCATCGAAAACATAGTAGTAGCGAGAAAAAACTTCTCATCTGCATGTTCCATCTTTAAAGATTTTAGATCCAAAAAGAATTGTGGCTCTTGTTCTATTTTCATTAAACAACCTCTCGTTATTAGACAAAAAGGACAAAAAAGGAAAAAGAGACTAAGATAAAGATAAAAGTGATGACAAAAATTTTTCGGTCTTCTTTTATCAGTACTCATCAAGTATTTGTGCTCACAATAATCATTGTAAAGCTAGATCAATTAATCACCAGGGAAATGGTTTTCTAGAATACAAAAAATGTTAGGAAATCCTAATGAGTACTAGATAAAAAGCTTAGCCAATTCTGCCACTGATATAATCTTCGGTTTCTTTGTGAATAGGTTGTTCAAAAATATCTTTAGTCTTACCAAATTCGACTAACTTCCCAAGATACATAAAAGCTGTATAGTCAGAAAAGCGAGCCGCCTGTTGCATACTGTGAGTCACAATCAAAATTGTCACTTTTTCTTTGAGCCGAGCAATTAATTCTTCGATACTAGCTGTCGCGATCGGATCTAATGCCGAAGTTGGTTCATCAAATAAAACAATTTCTGGATCAGCAACTAAGGCCCGAGCAATACATAAACGCTGTTGTTGTCCACCCGAAAGATCATAGGCCGATTCATTAAGCCGATCTTTCACTTCGTTCCAAAGAGCAGCATCTTTAAGAGAATGTTCCACTTTTTCCTCAATGAAACGACGATTTTTTTCTCCTCTCACCCGCAACCCATAGGCAATATTTTCAAAAATTGATTTAGGAAAAGGATTGGGTTTTTGAAACACCATACTAATCCTCATCCGTACTTCAATCGGATCAACTTTGCGACTAAGAATATTAGTATCCGAATCTAGCCAAATTGAACCTTCATAGCGATTTCCGGGATACAGATCATGCATGCGGTTGAAGCATCTCAACAAAGTTGTTTTTCCGCAGCCAGAAGGCCCAATTAAGGCAGTAACTTTCTTATCTGGCACGATCATATTAATATTTTTTAGTGCATGAAAAGAGCTGTAATAGAAATTTAGATCGGCTGCTTCTGCTTTAGGAATTACTGTTGTGGGGTCGAAAGTTTTACTTTTCATAATCATTTTTTCTTACCATTTAATATTTTTTCTTAATTGATAGCGCAGCCAAATCGCGATCGCGTTCATGCCTAAAGTCATAACTACCAAGACCGTACCTGCGGCGGCAGCATTGATCGCAAAAGCTGCTTGGGGTCGCGAAACCCAGTTAAACATTTGAATCGGCAAAACCGTGAAGGGAGAATTAATCCAAGCAAAGGAGATAAAGGGAAATTCGCTATTGATAGGAGATTCCGGGAGAAAAGCAATAAAGGCTAAAGCTCCTACAGTAATGATCGGTGCCGTTTCACCTACAGCTCTGGACAAACCAATAATAATACCTGTCAAAATACTGCCAAAGGAATAGGGCAAAATATGATCCCAAATGGTTTGCCATTTACTCGCGCCCAAAGCATAGGCTGCTTCCCTAAGACTATTAGGGATAGCCCGAATTGCCTCCCTGGTCGTCACAATCACCACTGGCAAAATTAGTAATGCCAAGGTCAAACCCGCGGTGAGAATACTTTGCCCCAGAGAAAATTTATAAATAAATAGTCCTAATGCCAGCAAACCATAAACAATTGAAGGCACACCAGCTAGATTAGTCACATTAATCTCAATCAAATCTGCGAGCCAATTTTTCTTGGCATATTCTTCTAAATAAATTCCCGCCGCAACTCCCAAGGGAACTGCTGCCATTGCCGTAACTAACATCACCAAAGCTGTACCAATCCAAGCTGAATAGATACCAGCTTTTACTGGTTTACGGCTAGGAAAGGAAGTAAAAAATTCTGGGGTAATTCTCTCTGCGCCCTCGATCGCCATTTGTATGGTTAAACCGAGCAAGATAATCATTGCCACCATAATTATCACAATGCCGAGTAAAGCAAAGGCATTATTAAATAATTTACGACGATTAATATCAGCTCGTAGTTTCTTGATATTTACGTGAGTCATGATTAATAAATTTCTCGATACTTCTTCGCTAGAAAATGACCAAAAATATTTAACAGCAAGGTCATCAGTACTAGGGTTAAACCTGCTGCGAAGATCGTTTGATACTCTAAGGTTCCGTGGGGTAAATCACCTAAACTCGCTTGTACAATAAATGCCGTAATCGTTGCGGCCTGTTCAAAAGGATTGATCGTTAAATTGGGTTTTTGTCCGGCGGCTACGGCCACAATCATGGTTTCGCCTACTGCACGGGAAATTCCCAAAATATAGGAAGAGCTAATCCCGGAAATTGCTGCGGGAAAAATAACTTTGATCGCAGTTTGTAATTTAGTGGCACCCATAGCATAGGACCCTTCTTTTAAACCCAAGGGCACAGCTCGCATGGCATCTTCACTAATGGAACTAACGTAGGGGATGATCATCAAGCCCATAACTAGTCCGGCACTGAGCATATTAAATCCAGGCAGTTCGGGAAAAATGGTCTGTAACCAAGGTGTGACATAAAGCAGAGCGAAAAAACCATAAACCACTGTGGGAATGGCGGCTAATAATTCGAGGGCAGGTTTCGCAATTTCTCTAAATCGAGAGGTGGCAAATTCGCTGAGATAGATCGCTGCGATCGTGCCCATAGGAATAGCGATCGATAATGCCACAATAGAAGTGACGAAAGTTCCCGATAGCAATGAGATGATGCCATAATTTTTTTCCAAAAATAGCGGAGTCCATCTCGTATCAGTTAAAAATCTGATCAGGGGAACTTCTTGAAAAAATTCTACTGACTCACTAATTAGGATGTAGAGAATTGCTATGGTGGTTGCTACAGAAGAGAGTGCTGCCAGAAATAAAACAATTTCAATAATTTTTTCACGAATTATTCTGGCTTTATTGGGGGTATATTGTTTTTTACGAGTTAATTTTACTGCTTGTTGAACCATTAATTGAGCATTTATTTTAATATTTACTTTAAAAGCAAAAAAATAGGGATTTGGGGATTTAGGGATGTGGGGAGTAATGATCATTTGACTTCCCTATTTCCCTAACTCCCTATGCCCCTAAACGAAAAGTGTTAAAGACTATGAATTCACTCTGAAAGTCTAGAGAGAGCTTTGGAGAACTTCCATCGAACTCTGATAAGAAAGTCCACCGCCATTAGCAGGTAAAGGAACGGAACCAGTTTCGGGAACCAATTCTTCAGCATTGTCTAGGTAGAACTCTACAAATTCAGCAACTTCAGGTTTGTCTAAAGAAGCTTTGTTGACGTAGATGAAGATGGGGCGAGAAAGAGGAGTATAAGTACCATCGATTACGGTTTTAGGAGTAGGAGCTACTGGTCCGTTGCCACTGTCGATCGCGAGAGCTTTGAGCTGATCTTGGTTTTCAAAATAGTAGGAAAGACCAAAATATCCCATTGCGCCTTTATCGCCGGCAACACCTTGAACCAAAACGTTATCATCTTCACTTGGTGTATAGTCTGCACGACTAGCACCGGATTTCCCATTGATTTTCTTGGTGAAATAGTCAAAAGTTCCTGAATCAGCACCAGGACCATAAAGTTCTAGTTCAGTTGTTCCCCAGGCAGGATTAACCTGACCCCAAATTTTTACTGTACCGTCGGCTTCCGGCCCCCAGATTTGTTTTAATTGCTCTGTAGTAATGCTATTAACTGGGTTGTCTTTGTTAACTACAACTGCGATCGCGTCATAAGCCACAGGAATTTCCATATACTCGATTCCCGCCTCGGCGCAAAGTGTTTTTTCTTTGTCTTTGATAGGTCGAGAAGCATTGGAGATGTCTGTGCGCACAGAAGCATCGTTAGAACAGAATTTTTTGAAACCACCACCTGTTCCTGAGATACCGACTGTGACTTGAGTGGTTCCTCTATTAGCGATTTGATATTCTTCGGCTACTGCTTCTGTGATCGGATATACAGTACTAGAGCCGTCAATTTTTATGGTTTTAGTTTGAGAATTTACTGTAGGTATAATAAACGCCATGGAAGTGGCGATCGCAGCAAATAGACCTGCTGCTTGAAGTCCCTTTTGTTTATAGTTCATCGATTTGAGCTAACTTTTATCTGTATTTTGTCGAATTAATTCGAGCTATATTTGTCCTGCCTCAGTAATAATAATGAAGTGTCTTTAGATTCAGGTAAATATAAGGTTAAGAGAAGGTAATTGAATTAAGCAAATAAATACGGATAAAAGCAGCTCTTAGAGTAGATGGACTCAACTACTCAAAACGATAGCCAAAACCACGAACAGTAACTATATATTCAGGGTTACTTGGATCTACTTCTAGTTTTTCACGTAACCAACGAATATGAACATCAACTGTCTTGCTATCTCCTAGAAAATCAGCCCCCCAAACGCGATCAATTAACTGTTCCCGCGAATATACCCGACGAGGGTAACTCATGAATAGCTCTAGTAAACGAAATTCTTTGGGAGATAAATTTACTTCCTTGCCACGAACAACAACTCGGCATTCTTGCGAAAAGAAACTAATATCTCGAAATTTTTGCACAGGACTTTGAGATGATTGCTCAGTATATCTATGTCTTCTTAATAAAGCGCGACAACGAGCCACCAGCTCTCTCATACTAAAAGGCTTACTAAGATAGTCGTCTGCTCCTACTTCCAAGCCAAGAACTCGATCTGTTTCGCTACCTTTGGCACTCATAACGAGTATGGGAGTGATATTCCCTTGATAACGCAGTGAACGGCAAATATCCAAACCATTTACTTCTGGCAGCATTAAATCCAAAACAATAATATCGGGTTGAAATTCAGAGTTGCTATTTTGAAGTAAGTTTAAAGCGGCTCTACCATTACTAGTTGTTTGTACTTCATAACCTTCTTCTTCAAGAGCTATCTTGACCATCTCTCTAATTAGTTCTTCATCTTCCACTAATAAGATTCGGTTTTTGGGAGTCAATCCTGACTCTAAAGAATTGTGAGAAACGTCTAAGGATAACATAGATTAATTTATTGATTTGCTCTATATCCTACATATACAACAAAATTGTCCGATTGTATTTACTCCATATTTACCGATTTAATGCAGGTACATGTTTTGTAGGAAAACTTTCTGGTCCCAGCAGTTTAGATATTATGAAGAAATAAACGCAATAAATGGAATAAGTGAAAGATAAAGTGTAATGATTCCACATAAGTCAAATTTCACTGAGTTTATAGATAGTCTTTTTATCTAGTTTGGGATATGATTCGGTTTATGGTTGAAATCCGTGAAACTGAAGTTTATTCTCGTTGGTTCAAAGGTTTACGTGATAGGCGAGTAAAAGCGCGTATTAATGTTCGTATTCGTCGTTTATCTTTGGGAAATCCTGGGGATGTAAAACCAGTTGGAGCAGGTGTATCTGAACTTCGTATCGACTATGGCCCAGGCTATCGAATTTATTTTGTTCAGCAAGGAGCTAAGGTTATTGTTTTACTTGCAGGAGGAAATAAGAGATCGCAACAAAAAGATATTAAAAAAGCAATTGAATTAGCAAGAGATTTATAGGAGGTTAGTATGGCTAAAATTAAAACCAGAATTTGGGATGCTGCAGAACATCTCGAAACAAAAGAGGATATGGCAGCATATCTAGAAGCGGCTCTCGAAGATGGTGATCCTGCTCTAATTACTGCCGCTCTTGAAGATATTGCTCGTTCCAAAGGAATCAAACAGCTTTCTCATGAAACTGGTCTTGATCAAGACAATCTTTACAAAGCACTATCAACGGTCGATAATCCAGCATTGGTAACAGTTTTCAAGATTTTTCAATCTTTGGGTTTAAAACTACAGGCAATAAGAACTAAGGATGAAACCTGTTTCTAGAAATGAAAATAAAATGCGATCGCGTTACGTTTGAAGAGTGGAATATGCTCATTTTAACACTAGACAATGCTACGCTTAAATTACCTTAAACGGAGATTAGTTTCGCGATCGGTAAAGCTTGACCTGTAGCTTGTAAGTTGAGGATTAATTCTTCCATCACTTCTAGTCCATTTTGTAGTGCTTCTTGATAAGTATCTCCGTGAGATACAGGCTAGGCTGATGCAAATCAAGCAAATAGCCTGATAATTTGCTACACAGTTTTCATGTCGCTATTCGCCGCCGCAAAGAGAGTTTTGCGCTTGGAGAGCATAGATTGTCCAAAAACATCATTAATCCATTGAGAAAGGTCAGCT